>JAZSPN010000068.1:0-53516 GCA_045537495.1 Acutalibacteraceae bacterium | reverse complement strand
AGAAAAGCCGCACTTTTCAGCTGAAGAGATTAAGAAAATTTCAGATGCCGTCAATACTGTACCGTATGCAGATACCGTCTTAATCTTGATTTACACAGGGTTCCGCATAAACGAGTTTCTCTCTCTCAAAGGTTCAGCTTACGATCCCATCAATGAAACGCTCACAGGCGGCTCAAAAACGGAAGCAGGCAAGGATAGAGTAGTTACACTCTCCCCAAAGATTGCACCGCTTGTACGAGCTCTGGTGACCTCTGACAACGAATATATTGTCAAGCATAACGGCGGACGGTGCAACGATAAATTATATCGTGAAAAATACTATTATACCGCCTTAAAGCAAATCGGAGTTAGAGAGCTCCCGCCGCATTCGTGCAGACATACATTTGCTACTTTGATGAAAGATGTAGATGCGCCTGCAACCGATAAACAAAAGCTTATAGGTCATTCAAAATTTGAAATGACAGCGTTTTATACCCATACCGATATTGATTCCTTGCGTAAAATAACCGACCAAATTTAAGAGTAGCAGTAAGAGTAGCAATAGCAAAAAATTTCACTCAATTTTATAAAAGAGTTGCAGAAAACAAAAAAACCGCTGAATCGCTATATATCAACGATTCGGCGGTTTTTAATTGGTCCGAGTGGCGAGACTTGAACTCACGGCCTCTTGACCCCCAGTCAAGCGCGCTCCCAACTGCGCCACACCCGGAAAAAGCGTTGAGCTGTTAACTCAACGAAAGCTATTATATCACAAAAGTCGGTAAAGTCAAGACTTTTTTAATATTTTTTTACAGCTTTTCTCTTTTTTATATGAGATGTAACCTTTTCGGCGACAATTCCCGCTGTTGCAATCGCTGCCGCCGTGCCGAGTACGGCAAGTGTTATTTTAAAATTCGTATGCCAGCGGTCGGTAAGCAGATCGTATCCCTTTATCGAATTGCACTTCGTTCCGAAGAAATCGCGGTAGAAATACATCTTTGTCGTAAGGTCTGCAGGTCTTGTTTCATCAAGCTCGATAAGACGTACACCCTGTCTGAGTCCGTCGCCGTACATATGAAATCCGCTGCACTTCGTCTGGCAAAGAAGAATTCCCTCTACCTCGCCCTGGAACGAGTTCATGTGATCGTGTCCGAAAACGGCAGCTATTACATCACCCTTCGTCTTCCAGCTTCTGAACTGTCCGTTATTTCTTGCAGGTACACACGGACCTTCTCCGAGATATCCGTGAAGATTGATATCTCTCGTGTAGAAATTCTTTGAATACTTTCCGTTTCCTCTTACTCTGTAAGGATTAAGGAATGTCGTTTCCTTCAAAAGAAGATACTCTTCACAAACGGGAATATGCTGGAATACTATCGAAGGCACGACCTTACCGCCGTTCATCTGTGCAACATCGTCGCAGGTTCTTTCATACCAGTCTATCTGATCGTTGTCTACCCACGCATATCCTCCGCTTCCGTCCTGCGCACTGCTTCCCGAATCGATAAGCCAGAGGTTGAAAAGCATATTTTCGCCTTTCCTGTCATAAATCGGAACATAACAGTTGCCCACACCCGTTGTACCCGAAGTGTCGGTGTTTACGAATCCCGGGATTCTGCTGTAAAGCGAAAACAGAAAATGCTTTGAGTCGGTACGTTCACCGTCGTGGTTGCCGAAAGTTATTCCTATCGGAATATTTCTGCTGTAAAAAGGCTCACATATTCTGTTTATCTCTTCAAATATTTCATCCTCGGTTGCGGGACGTCCCTCGACACCGTTCCAGTCGGAAACTATATCTCCCATAAAAATCGCAAGATCCGGCTTTAACTCTTCTGCCGCCTTATTGAGAAGATTGAGCATATCCTCCGTCTTTTCATCGTAGACAACCTTCTCATGGCTGTCACCTATTGCAAGTATACGGAACTTGCCGTTCTCTCTGAATCGAAAATCCATTGAAGCTCTGCTTTTCATATTTTCACGTTCCTTCCTTCGAAGTATGGTATTTCGGCTGAATGATTTACATATAAATCAGTAGTTTAATGAAATGGGTGCAGATATGGAAAACGCAAGAAAAATCATGACAAACACATTGATCCTCACGGGTGCATCTTTTCTGATGCAGACGGTCGGGGTATCCTTCAACGTATGGCTTACAAACAAAATCGGTTCCGTCGGAATCGGTATGTTTCAGCTTATCATGACGGTCTACAACCTCGCCGTAACTCTCGGCTGCGGAGGTGTAAGGCTTGCTTCAACCCGCCTCACCGTCGAAAGCGAAGCACGCGGTGAAGCTGTCAAAAAAACCGTCGGACGCTGTATTCTCTACGCTTTCGTCACAGGTACTCTCATTGCTTTTTTGCTGATTTCGCTCTCCGATATTGCCGCAAAATACTGGCTTTCCGACATGAGGACAGCCGCACCTTTGCGTATTCTCGCACTGTCACTCCCGTTCGTCGCCATGTCATCGGCACTCAACGGCTATTTTACCGCCGTTAAAAAAGTTTTCCGATACTCCGCCGTCAGAATCGCCGAACAAGGTGTAAAAATAGCTATTGTCACCGTGCTGATGTCGCGTCTTCTGCCTCTCGGCACTCAGTACGGAAGTATTGCCATTATCATCGGAATTCTGCTGTCGGAAGCGTTTTCTTTCACCGTTCTCATTATATTATACAGCATCGAAAAACAAAAGTACAGAGAAAAAACACAAATTTCCGATATCAGAAAAATTTTACATATTGCCATTCCCGATGTTTCGGGCTCAGGTGCCCGTTCCGTACTTCTTACCATTGAGCATCTTCTTATCCCGAAGGGCTTCGAACGCTCGGGAAGCTCTTCCGCCGCCGCTCTGTCGGTATACGGAAACATTCACGGCATGGTGTTTCCTCTGCTTTTATACCCCTCCGCCATTCTGACATCACTTTCAAGCCTGCTCATTCCCGAAATTGCCTCTCACCGCGAAAAGCATCACTATAATCAGATCAACTACATCATAAGCCGTGTTATGAAAATAACGCTCGTATTTTCCATCGGTGCCGCCGGCATTTTCTATATATTCGCCGACGGACTCTCTTTCGTCATATACGGTTCCTACGAATGTGTTGACTACATAAGAATTCTTTCCGTTCTGACACCCGTTATGTATTGCGACATGACTGTTGACGGCATGCTGAAAGGCATGGATCAGCAGATGCACTCCATGTGGTACAACATCATCGACTCCGCCTTGTGCGTTGTACTCGTTTCGGTCCTGCTCCCTCTTTTCGCCGTCAAGGGATATATTTTCATCCTCTTTGCAAGCGAAATCATCAATTTCTTTCTGAGTCTTCAGAGGCTGATGAAGGTCTGCGAAGTAAATACAGACCCGATGAAAGAGATATTTGTTCCTCTGTGCTGTATAATCTGTGCTTCAAGCGCGGTTTCGCTCTTTTTCAAGCTCACGGGCTTCACCGCCGTATATACAAAATTTTCCGTTTCCGTTTCGGTCATCGGAACGACGGTCCTGTATTTACTGTTCCTCTACGGATTTTCATGTATCACACGCGAAGACATCCGTTGGTTTTCAAGGTCTTCCGGCATCCGAAGATACGCATAAACCTTGACAAAAACTCTTTTCGGCTATACAATATATGCGTATTATTCTGTTAAGGACGTGGTTCTATGGCTAAAATATTTTTAAGCCCTCCGTATCTGAGCGGTTCCGAAAGAAAGTATGTCGATGAAGCCTTTGATACCAACTGGATTGCTCCGTTAGGCCCCAACGTCAACGGCTTCGAAAAAGAAATGGGCGAGTATCTCGGCACTCCCTACCCTCTTGCACTGTCTTCGGGCACTGCCGCAATTCATCTTTCACTCAAATACCTCGGTGTCAAGGAGGGTGACATTGTTTTCTGCTCTTCCTTCACCTTCAGCGGAAGCTGTAATGCCGTCCTTTACGAAAAAGCCGTACCCGTTTTCATCGATTCCGAGCCGGAATCAGCCAACATGTCGCCCGTCGCACTTCGCCGTGCGTTCGAAAAATTTGCTCTCGAGGGCAAAAAGCCCCGCGCCGTGATCGTTGTCGATCTCTACGGAAGAAGTGCCAAGTGGGACGAAATCACCGCCATCTGCCGTGAATACGACACTCCCGTCCTTGAAGATGCCGCCGAAGCTCTCGGCTCCCGCTACAAGGGGGAATTCTGCGGAAATTTCGGTGACCTCGGTATTCTCTCCTTCAACGGAAACAAAATCATCACCACCTCGGGCGGAGGCATGGTTCTTTGCAAAACGGAAGAACAGTACAAAAAAATGCTCTTCTGGGCAACACAGTCGAAGGAGCCGTGTCTTCATTATGAGCACAAGGAAGTCGGTTACAACTACCGTCTTTCCAACATCTGTGCCGGAATAGGCAGAGGCCAGCTTGAAATTATCGACGAAAAGCTCCTGAGGCGTCAGAAAAATGCAGAATTTTACAAGAAAGCTTTTGACGGCACTCCCGTAAGCTTTTTCGAGGAGTACCCCGACTGCACCCTCAACAACTGGATCACACCCGTTCTTATCGACACGGAATATATAAAGACGAATACGGAAGATATCTGTATCGAAATGAACAACCGCGGTATCGAATGTCGTCCGACGTGGAAGCCGATGCACTTGCAGCCGATTTTCAACGGCTGTGAATCATTCGCTCATTTCGATGACGGCACATATCACTGTGAATATCTCTACAACAACGGTGTCTGTCTGCCCGGCGGCGATGCCCTGACGGATGAGCAGTTGCAGTTTATCGTTGACAGCCTTCTCGATATTATCGGTGCCTGAAAAAATTAAAAGGGGTTGTATTCTTTGAAGCGAAGCATATACACTTTGTTTTTTAAACGACTCTTCGATATTGTGATATCGCTTTTTGCTCTGGTATTTCTCTCTCCTCTTTACATAGCAATTGCAATTGCCGTAAGAATACGTCACGGATCACCCGTCATCTTCTGCCAGGAACGTCCCGGCAAAAACGGCAAGATTTTCAAGATGTACAAGTTCCGCACGATGACAGACGAACGTGACGGTGACGGCAATCTCCTTCCCGATGAAAAAAGACTCACTTCGTTCGGTCAGAAGCTTCGCAGTACAAGCCTTGATGAGCTTCCCGAGTTTATCAACGTGCTAAAAGGTGATATGAGTCTTATCGGTCCCAGACCGCTCCTTGTAAGATATCTTCCTCTTTACACGGAACGTCAGATGAAGCGTCACGACGTAAGGCCCGGTATCACGGGACTTGCTCAGTCGAGCGGAAGAAATCTTCTTTCGTGGGAAGACCGTTTCGAGAAGGATGTCGAATACGTCGAAAACGTTTCTTTTGCCATGGATATAAGAATTATTTTTGCAACCGTCAGCGGTATAATCAAAAAGGAAGGTATTTCCTCCGAAAACTCCGTTACCATGGAGCCTTTTCTCGGTTCAAATACAGTAAGTTCAAAGTAACGTCTTACGAAAGGATGATAACCTTTGCACAGATTTGTTTTTTCAAAGTCTTTCTTACCGAAGCTTCTCTCGTTCGTCACCGTTTTTGTCCTCGTTTTCACTTCATCCGTCATTTTATCCTTTGCCGAAGGCGAAACGGAATTTGTTTCCGAGCCGGGTTCAATTCTTATCGGCGTTATTACAAAGGGTGAAGGCAAGGTTACGGGAGGCGGTATGTTTCAGAAGGGCGACACCGTAACCCTCAACGCGGTAACCGACGGCAAGCACGGTTTTATAGCGTGGTACGGTCCCGACAAAACCGTTCTTTCCACCGAAACCACCTACTCCTTCACGGCGGAGGAAAACTGTTTTATCAGTGCCGAATTCGAATCCAAGACTCCCGAGGAAAAAGAAGATGACATCAAGGCTCAGAAAACTTCAAGCGAAGCAAAACGTCAGCTTGTATGGGTTGCCTGCATTTTTGCGGTGACGGCGGCGGTCGTCTTTCTTGTAGTCATCGTCGAAAAGAAGAGAAGCAAAAACGATAAATAAAATAACTTACGGCGGTTTGCACTGAATCATGCAAATCGCCGTAATTCTTTATATGAAGCTTTTTATGAATATTTCAAGTCCGATAAAAACAAGTATCGCTCCGCCGAAAACACCGGCTTTTCCCGAAAATGCGGTACCCACTCTCTTGCCCGTTGCGATGCCCGCAAAACAAATTGCAAACGTTACCGCTCCGATAATGGCGCAGGATAACAGCGATTGCGAAAAATCATATTCCGAAACGGTAAAGCCCACGGAAAGTGCGTCGATTGAAGTTGCTATACCCTGCACCGTCAATGCACCTATGCCGACAGCACACCTTCTGTCGGAGCACTCCTTGTTTTTTATTCCTTCGTAAAGCATTTTTCCGCCGATAATTCCGAGAAGGATAAGGGCTATCCACGGAATAAGCTTTTCGAACATTTTGAAGTGCTGTGCAACCGTTGAAACACATATCCAACCTATCATGGGCATGGCAAATTGAAAAAAAGAAAAAATTCCCGCCACGCAAAGCATTTTTCTTCTTTTCATGAAGGGTTCGTTCAGGCCGTTTGCAAGCGATACCGAAAAAGCATCCATCGCAAGACCTGCACCGAGTAAAATGCTGTTAAAAAAGAATGTAAACGAAAGTTCCATTTTGTCCTCCCGAATTATAAAAACCAAGCACGTTAACCGTACTTGGTTTCAAACGAAAACACAGACTTTGTAAGTCCCTCAATTTAAAGCAAGCCGTTTCGAAGATCAGTATGTTGACTTGTCATGCAACAATTACTTGCTGCCACAGTTCAATCATATTATATCTTTTCCTTTTTTATGTCAGAAAAATTATTGTACGGAGAATTTTGCTTTAAGTTCCTCTTTTACTTCGTAAGGTTTTGTTGCAAACAAAAACGCAAGAATAAAGACGTTCAGCAAAAGAACTCCCATCCAGAGATAGGGAATATTTTTCGATGTGACCGCAAAGAACACCGTCGCAATCAGTGCAATCGGCACCATGAGTACGGGGTACGATGCTGCACGCTTGTTTTTTTCGGGCTTTACGAATATATATACCGTGAGTGCCAGAAATACAGCCAAAGCACACAGCGGAATGTATGTTTCGAAGCCGGTACCGAAGCTGTTGCTTCTCAGCTTCGAAAAAATCATACACGACATCGAGAACGGGAAAAGATTCATCACGATGAAATTTCCCGCATAAAGCTGTTTTATCATAACGGGACGGAAGAAAAGTGTCCACATGCACGGTATCACACAAAATACCGATGCCGTCACCGTCAATTCGATTATTCCGAGTTTATACAGAACAAAAGCGGCAAGCGACGGTAAAAGCCATATCAGAAGAAAAATCGGAAACGGATTTCTTTTGTACGCTTCGGGTTGTGCCTTCGGATATTCCGCGGTACGAATCCCCTTTATCTTCAACTCATCATCGAAGATTTCCGATGAACACAGAGGGCACGCCGTATAATTATCGGGAAGATCTATGTTACATTCTCTGCATCTCATGTTGTCCCCTCCCAATCACTGCTTTCTACTCTGACTCTCATTCCGTAAGAAGTAAGCGTTCTGAAAAACGTTCGTATTACATCGGTTTCCTTCGACGCTATTGTAAAGCCGATTATCAGCTTGTCGTCGATACTGTTTATTGCACAACCGTTTGCGTTTCTCGGACCGCCGACGAAAATATCCATGCGGTCGATGTGTTCTTTCATCTCGGGAGGCATCCTGCATACGCCGAGATTCGTCAGTGTACACGCAAACTTCTGCTGTCCGTTCTTGTAGCCGATTTTCAGCACAAATTTCTTGATTCCGTTCGGCAGAACACGCACAACAGGATTTTTTGCCGTCGAAACGTTCATGGCGACGTTTCTCTCGAGTACCTCTTTTTCCGTGCCCTCTTTTATCGTTCCTCTGATTGTTTCGAGAATATTCTCAACCGTCGTATCGGGCTTCATATAAACTCCGACGTTCGTAAAAAGAGAAAAGTTTCTCATGGAGTTTATCGAAAATACAGGTCTTAACGATACGGGAACGGAAATCTTTATCGGCTTCTTATTGCTTTTCGGTGCATTGAGGTAAAGCGAATAGATGAATACGGCTGTCAGAAATTCCGTAATCGTCACATTATGCTCCTTGCAATACGCCCTTACATCCTCGACAGGAACAATGCCCTGGAAAAATCTTGCATAATTCGGAATCGGCTTTACAAGGTGCTGATAGCTCGCCGTTTCCTTTCGCGACATTCCCTTTTTCTTCTTGTCGTAAACCTTTTTGAAGCAGTCAACGGTTTCGTCGGGATGAGGCTCTTCTTCGATATCAACGAGATATTCGCTTTTCGGTATGTCGATTCCTTTAAGCCTGAGATACTGTGCCGTCAGCGCTTTCATAACCTCGATAGTTGCACCGCCGTCGGCTATGCCGTGGAATACTTCAAAACAAATTCTGCGCTTGTAATAAATTACTCTCATTGCCGGAACATCCGTATACCAACGCGGTGTCGGCAATACGGGAGGACGGTGTTCCTCCTCAATTATCGGAATTTCCGTCGTTCTTTCAAGATAGGGCCAGAAATAGCCGAAGCGAAGCTGTACGAAGTATGACGGAAAACGGGGCATAATATCCTTTACCGCCTGCTTCAACACTTCGGGATCAACTTCCTCTTTAAGCACAAATCCGATACGGTATCCGCATATCCACTGTCGGTTTGACGAATACGGATATATCGTAGCGGCATTGTCAAGTTCATACCAAGTTCTCTCAGCCATTACCCGTTTCCTCTCTTGCCGCTTTCGTCTTTGCAATAAGACGTTTTGTGATAAGTCCCGCAATAAGAACGAAAACTATAATTACCGCAACGGGAATCGCCGCAATCCACGGCTTTTCACCGACACTGCGAAGTGTACATCCGAAGAAGGTATAAACTATCGCAAGAGGAAGCATACCGAGGTTTGAGCCGACCATGTAGTTTTTGTAGGAGATACCCATGGCACCGAACAAAAGACTCGAAAGGTCCCCGGGAAGTATTCCCGAAAGCTTTACGGCAAAAGTCATTGTCGTTTCGTTTGCACCCGCAAAGTCGTCAAGCTTTTTAATAGCCTTGAATCTGCCCTTGAGTGTGTCAACCATCGAAGCTCCCGTAAACTTTCCGAGGAAATACGGTACCGACAGACTGAGGAAAACGGAAATAACATTTATAAGAAGTGCAATCCAGTAGTTGGGCATCATATATCCGCATACAGCGAAAATTACCGCGGGCGGAAATACGAGAGCAAAAGATTTAACCACGGAGAAGAGTATGATACCGAACCCGATGGCAACCGTACCCCCCTTGATTTTTTCGCTGAGCTCGGGAATATTCGAAACCTTGATATCGTACTTCTGAATCAGAACAATGCAAAGTACAACCATTGCCACCATGAAAACACCTGCTGCAATCTGCAACACTTTGATGAGTTTACCGTAATTCTTCTCTGCCATAATAACCCTCTTTCATACAATATTTATAATGATTATACGAAATATACCTCGAAAAATCAATCTTTTTTGTAATTTATTTTAAATATACAAAAAGACCGCATCGAAAAACACCGATTGTTTTCCGATACAGTCCTTCGAAAACTTACTTTTTCTTTTTACGGCACTTCACCGCTATTGCCGTCGCCGTTACTGCCGTGGCACCTATCGCCACGAGTGCCGCATTCTTTTTCTTTTCCATTTCATCAGCATTCATAAAATATCTGAACTTGCTCGAAAAATTCTCTCCGAACATCTCGAAATACGTAACCGTATGTGTCGTGAATGCAGAAGGATTCTCTTCATCGAAATCGAATATTCTGACACCTCTTGTATACGGTAATCCGTAGCATCTGAACGAAGCTCCGGGGGATTCGATAACTCTTACCCCGTCAACAACACCGTCGAACGAATTTATATGAAGGTGCGCCGATACAACCGCATCCACGTCACCGACACTTTTAACCGTTTCAAGCTGATGTGTATCCTGCTCCTCGAAATCGTATTCGTAAGCGATTCCCGTGGCTTTTTCCGTGTTGAGTCTGTAATGTCTGCCGTTACCGTCACTGGCGGCACCGGGATTTTCTCTCGAACAGACCGTAAAAAGCTCCCTGCTTTCGGGGAAGGGCACGTGCTGGAACATAAGAGAACGCACATATTCTCCGCCGTTTTGCTCTTTAAGCTCATTCGCCGTCTTTACATACCAGTCAAGCGATTTTTTCTGCACTCCGATGTATGTCTGGTTTCCGTTACGTTTGCCTGCCGAATTCATCATCCAGATATTGTAAATCATTCTTCCGTCGTTCGAATAAAGCGGAAAATTGAACGTATCACAAGGCATGGTTTCATCCTCGTTGAGTCCGAAAAAGCAACCGTACTCGGCATAAATGGCAGCCTGCTCTCTTTCCGAGAGAGAATTCATGCAGTCATGATTTCCGTAAACAAAAGTAAACGGTATTCCTCTCTTTTCAAGCGGTCTTAACAGATAGTCAAGCGCTCTGCGGATACGTCTTTCCGTAAAGCTTTTCGACCTCTTCGGATGCTTTGAGCCTATCGGCATATCGTCAATGTGGTTTCCGAGTATGTTGTCACCCGCAAGAATTACAAGGTCGGGCTTGTACGTATCGTATGCGTGCGCCAGCATCCTGAACATCTCGGGACGGATAATGTGCATATCCTGAGCATCGCTCACCTGCATTATCCTGAGTTTTCCGTCGGGGTTGAATTTAATCTTTTTCTCTATCAGCATAATTTTACCACCTGTTATCTGAAAATTCACAAAACGCTGTCATATTTTCTATTCTTATTTCCGTTCCGTCATCAAGCACCGCCGTACCGTTCCACTTGCCGAATACCTGATGACAACGGTTTCCCACAAGTCCCAGCACCCTCGACGACGAATAATTGTCATATTCCGGCATCATGCAGAACTCGAATCTTCCGTCATCCGACGTGAAATACCACGGCTCCATGTAGCCCTTCTTGCTGAGCGTTACCTCGCCTATCTTGTGTGCCTTGCCGTTGAAGAAAATCATGTTTTCGCTCGCCTTACTCATATCTCCGAAGCCCCAGCCTATCTCGAAGCCGAAAACATCTCCGTTTTCCGTAACGTGATTTCCGTTTCCCCAGTACCATGAGCATTTGTACGGCCAGACTCCTCTGCCCCAGTCAAGTATGCAGAAATGTGTCTTCCCGTCGAATGTTGTTTCGATATCGCCCGCTTTTACGAATCCCTTAACGGGCATGGAGTTTATCTTTTCGTTGAGGTAAAAATGATACTTTTCGGAAAACGGAACAGCCATCGTCATCGATTCGAGTCCGTCCGGTATTTCCGCACTGAGCCTTACACGGATATTTTCGCCGCGACTTCCCTTTGCATCAAGCGAAAAGCATCTTTTCTTTTCCGATGTACAGATTTTAAGGTCGTAATCCTTTTCTTTCACTCTCAGCACATGAGGATCCGATGCTTTTGATGACAGTCCCGTCTTTCCGAGAGTCAGAAGCTTTATCCTCATCGCTTCGCTTTTATTCCCGTTAACTCTGTCGAATATCGCAAAATTCGCACCCGATCCCATCGAAATATCGGCAACCGTTATCTGCACCGTATATCTTTCGTTGGAAAACTGATAAAAGTCCCATTCCTTTATTCTCAAAGGATTTGCCCTTATCTCTTTTCGGTCATAAATATAAAGATTATTCGTACAGTACCCCGGGCTCGCTATATTTCCCGATGAATCAAACAACGGTGTTTCTTTCGTGATTCTGCACTGTTCCATGGCTCATTCCTTACCTTTTAAAAACTTCTGTTGCAATTTTTGCCGCCTGCGCCGCATCCTTTGCATAATAATCGGCTCCTATCGAATCGGCAAAGTCCTGAGTCACCACCGCTCCGCCTACCATCACCCTGCAGTCGGCTCCCGACTCTTTGAGAAGCTCCGTCGTTTCCTTCATATACTTCACCGTCGTCGTCATAAGTGCACTGAGCACAACAAGCTTCACTCCGCTGTCAAGCACCTCTTTCACGACCGTTTCGGGCGGCACGTCTTTTCCGAGGTCGATAACGCTGAAACCGTAATTTGAAAGAAGCATTCCGACTATATTTTTTCCTATATCGTGAATATCTCCCTTGACGGTAGCAATTATTATCTTGTCGCCGTCCGTTTTTTTATCTCCGCCGTTTTCCGCCAGAACATCGAAGCCCGCCTTTGCCGCTTCGGCAGATGCTATAAGCTCCGGCAGGAAAAATGTTCCTTTCTCGAAGCGTGTTCCCACTTCGTCAAGTGCGGGAATAAGGCAGTTGTTGATTATTTCGATTGCCGTCTTGTCTGACAGCTCATTCGTAACAGCCTCTTTCATCTGTCCTTTTCGTCCGCTTATAACGAGAGATGCAATGTCGCTTTTTGTTTCCGTAACGGAAGAAGAGGTATCTTCTTTTACCGCGGAATGTCTTGAAATATATATCTTTGACTCTCTGTCCTCATTATTTATTACTCTGTAAGCATCAATTACGTCCATATACTTTTCCGACAAAGGATTGAGTATCGGCATATTAAGTCCCGATGCCAGCGCACAAGAAAGAAACGTGCTGTTGAGAAGCTCTCTGTCGGGCAGTCCGAAGGATACGTTGCTGACTCCGAGAACGGTTTTGAGCGAAAGCTTTTCTCTGACTTCTCTTACGGCATTCAGCGTTTCCGACACTCCCTGCTGATTTGCCGATGCCGTAAGCACAAGGCAGTCAACATATATATCCTCTCTCGGAATGCCGTATTTTTCGGCTTCACGAAGTATCTTTTCCGCTACAAGAAGTCTTTCCTTCGCCGTCTGCGGAATACCGTTTTCATCAAGAGTCAGTGCAACCACACCCGTGCCGTACTTTCTGACTATCGGCAAAATCGCATCCATGCTCTCTTTTTTGCCGTTTACGGAATTTATGACGGGCTTTCCTCTGTATCGGCGCACCGCCGCTTCAACCGCATCGGCATCCGAGCTGTCTATCTGCAAAGGAAGAGATACGGCAGACTGTATTTTGTAAATAAGCTCCGACAGCGTCTCTTTTTCGTCAATACCGGGAAGTCCCGCATTTACATCGAGTATATCGGCATTACAGTCACGCTGGTCGATAGCTTCCTTTATAACGTAGTCGTAATCTTTACTTAAAAGTGCTTCCTTGAGCTTCTTCTTACCCGTAGGATTGATTCTTTCGCCGATAACGGCAATTCCCTTATCAAGATCGACTATATCCGATGCACTCGTCACAAGTGATCTCTTCGAAACGGTAACGTTTACTTTTTCATGACTGTCTGAAATTTTGCGAAGCTCTTTTATATATTCGGGAGTCGTTCCGCAACAGCCTCCGATACACGACACTCCCATATCCGCCATTTTTCCGACACAGCGGGCAAAGTCCTTCGGAGAAACGTCGTAACACGTTTCGTCGCCGCAAATATGCGGAAGTCCCGCATTCGGCTGTACAAACACGGGTACCGTCGAATACGAGAGAAGCTTCGCAACCGTATCCGTCATTTCGGCAGGACCTATTGAGCAGTTGACTCCGAGTGCATCCGCACCGAGAGAAGAAAACGTTACCGCGGCACACTCTGCCGAGGTACCGAGAAATGTACGTCCTTCTCCGTCGAACGACATCGAAACAAATACCGGCAGAGAGCAAACCTCTTTCGCTGCCGTAAGTGCCGCTTTTGCTTCGAGAATATCGGACATTGTTTCGATAATTATAAGATCCGCACCGTTTTCGGCACCCGCCGTGATCTGCTCTTTGAAAATGCCGACGGCTTCCTCGAAGTCCATATCGCCGAATGGCTTCAGCAACGCTCCCGTCGGTCCGACATCGAGTGCGACGTATGAAGCTCCCGCTTCCTTTGCAAGCTTAACGCCTGCTTTTATCACGTCGTAAAGCGGTGTTTCGCCGTGATACTTATATCTGTTGGCTCCGAAAGTATTTGTCGTGATAATATCGGCACCTGCCTCGACGTACTTTTTATGTACCGATCTGACGGCATCGGGTGCGGTGACATTCAGCTCCTCGGGACTCATGCCTTCTTTTAAAATCCCCTTCTGAAGCATTGTTCCCATGGCGCCGTCAAGCACTAAAATTCTGTCGTTGAAAAGCATCTTCATTCCTTCTTATTTAATATACTCCATAATCTGCGTCGCAATCTCGGGACGGTTCATCGTGTAAATATGGACACCGTCGGCTCCGTTTTTAAGAAGACCTTCGATCTGTCTTGCCGCATAGTCGATTCCCGCCTTGCCGAGTGATTCGGGATCATTCTCATATCTGTTGAGTATTCTGATTATTTCCGACGGAAGAGATGCTCCGCACATGAAAATCATTCTCGATATCTGCGACTTGCCGAGAATAGGCATTACTCCCGTTGTGATCGGTACGGTAACGCCGACCTTTCGCGCCTTTTCAAGGAAACGGTAAAAACGCTCATTCTCAAAAAACAACTGCGTCACGAGAAATTTTGCTCCCGCCTCCTGCTTTCCGTAAAGGTGTACAAGATCGTCGTCGGGATTGAGAGATTCCACGTGTCCCTCGGGATAGCAGGCTCCTCCTATACATATATCGGGATCGTCGATAAACTTCATAAGATCACTCGCATGACGGAACTCTCCCGGGACTCCGTTTTCCGTTATATCTCCTCGGAGTGCCAGGATATTGTCGATTCCGTTTGCCTTGATGCCCTCGACATCCTCTTCAATTCTCTTTCTGTCGGAATTGATGCAGGTAAGATGTGCACACGCTTCAATTCCGAACTCGTTCTTTATGATTCCGGCAAGCATCGCCGTACGGTCACGGTGTCCGACTCCGCCCGCCGAGCAGGTAACGCTTATGTAGTCCGGCGAAAGCTTGGAAAGAGGCTTCATCGTTTCTCTGAACGATTCAAGCGACAATTCACCTTTCGGCGGAAAAATCTCAAAGGATATCGGTTTTTTCTCTTTAAAAATTTCTGAAATGAACATAAGCATTTACCTCCGTTTTTTATTCGGTAATCCTACCGCCGCGGTAATGCACATAACTTCACGTGCACCGCTGACAGACAGCATCTTGGCACACTCCGTCAGTGTCGCTCCCGTAGTCAGTACATCGTCACACAGCAGTATTCTTTTATTTGCAACCTCGCCCCTTCTCGGGACATCAAACACACCGAGAACATTGCCCGATCTGTATTTTTCGCTGAGGGTTCTCTGACGCTTTGTTTCGTAAAGCTTCGAAATGACTCTCTTGCACGGCAGTCCGAGTTTCCGCGCCATGTGTACGGCAATAAGCTCGCTCTGGTTGTATCCGCGTTCCGCAAGCTCTTTTTCCGTCATCGGAACATACGTCACATAATCAAATTTTACTCCGTCATATGCCGTTTTCACAAAATCCGACATCTTTTCGGCAAGAGGCTTCGCTATATCGGTTTCGCCGTTGCTTTTAAGCCTTAATATTCCCGTCTTTACCTCGCCGTAATAATAAAACGGTGCAGCAAAGGCTGTTATGAAACGGTTTTTGCTGTTTTTGCAGATACATTTATCTTTTCCGACACCGCATTTATAGCATATCGGGAATTCGACACGCATAACCTCTTTGCGACATTTATCACATTCTGTTTCCGTCGGCACTATCACTTTTCCGCAAAAACAGCACCTTCTGGGAAAGAATACATATTTCAGTGCAGATAATACCCTCTTAACCTCACTCATTCAAAAACGCCCTTAATGCAGAATAACGTTTTGCCTTCCTGTCGTTTTCGGTCATTTCTCTGACCTTTCCTTCCTGCCCGACAAGAATCAGCAAATCCTTCGCTCTCGTAACGGCGGTGTAAAGCAGGTTTCTGTATGAAAGCTGAGGCACTATGCCCGCAACGGGAACTATGACCGCCGAAAACTCGCTTCCCTGGCTCTTGTGTACGGTAACCGCATACGCAAGCTCAAGATCCTGCGCCTGCTCAAAAGTATACACGGCATACCTTCCGTCAAAGACCGCACAAAGCTGTTCGTTTTCGTAATTTATCCATTGAAGCATTCCGATATCGCCGTTATATATCCCGACTCCGTTTTCGTCGTCCTTGTCCCACACGATATCGTAGTTATTCTTCACCTGCATCACCTTGTCGCCCTCACGGAGAATGTGACCTTTGATGCGGATTTCTCTTTTATCTTTTTTCTGAGGATTGAGTTTTTCCTGCAAAAGCCGATTTATGTTGGAAGATCCCGTTTCGCCTTTTCTCGACGGACAAAGTATCTGTATATCCTCGGTCGGTGAATATCCGTAGGCCTTCGGCAATCTGTCTGAGCACAGTGACACCACCGTCTGTGCCGTAGCGTATGCGGTACGCTCCATATAGAAAAAATCTTTGTTCTTGCAGTGAAGTTCCGGCATTTCGCCCCTGACTATTTTGTGTGCATTGGTGACTATGAGGCTCTGCGACGCCTGCCTGAAAACCTCCGTCAGTGCAACGACGGGAAGCAGTCCCGATGAAATAAGGTCATGCAGAACATTGCCCGCTCCGACGGGCGGAAGCTGATCAGAGTCACCCACCATTATGAGTCTGCACCCGAGCGGCAATGCTTTTAAAAGACTCGAAAAAACATATATATCGACCATCGACAGCTCGTCCACTATAACCGCCTGAGCTTCGATGGGATTCCTTTCGTTACGCTGAAAAACGGGACGGTCGCTTTCGTCCCATTCAACCTCAAGCAGACGGTGTATCGTCTTTGCATCTCTTCCCGTAACTTCGCTCATTCTTTTTGCGGCTCTGCCCGTAGGTGCCGTCAGCACAACATCAAGCCCCTGCTCCTCGTAAAGGTTAAGTATTCCTTTGAGCGCCGTCGTTTTTCCCGTGCCGGGACCTCCCGTAAGTATTAAAAGTCCCTTTTCCGCCGCTATTCTGATGGCAAGCCGTTGCCTGCTTTCGTACACCACGGATTCCTTCATTTCCGCCGCGTGTATTTCCTCTTCAAGAGTCGTTCTTCCGGCAGGCGGATACCTCAGCTTCTGCCTGATTATATCCGCCGCACTCTTTTCCGCCTCGTACATCTGCGGTAAAAATATAAAATATCTGCCGTCAATTTTTTCTCTTATCAGAAATCTGTCCCTTACGAGTACGTCAAGCACCTCCGATGCGATTTCCTCCGTTATTTCAAGGAATTTTGCACAAAGAGGCACAAGCTTTTCGGTCGGCAGACATGTGTGTCCGTTGGAAATGTTGTGCTTCACCACATGAATGATTCCCGCTTCCGTTCTCTTCTCCGTGTCGGGATTTTCATCTATCGCATGAGCTATTGCATCGGCTCTGTCAAATCCGATTCCCGTTACATATGTACAGAGTTTGTACGGATTACTCTTCACGGTATCAACCGAAAGATTCCCGAACTGTCGGTACGTCCTGATGCACTCCGAAGGTGTCATTCCGAATTTTTCGAGGGCAATCATAACCTCACGCACGGCAAATTGCTGTCTGAAATTTTCACAGATTTCTTCAGCTTTTTTGAGCGATATTCCCTTGATCGAAGAAAGCCGTGCCGGATCGTTTTCCAACACGTCGAAGGACTCTTCTCCGAACGCCTCCACTATTTTCAGTGCCGTCGCGGGACCTATCCCCTTTATCGCTCCGCTCGACAGATAAACCTTGAGATCCGCCGACGTTGAAGGAAGGTGCCTTTCGCAAAGTGATGCCTTGAACTGCCTGCCGAAAGATGCGTGAAAATCCCACTTGCCGATAAGCCGAAGCTCCTCACCCGGCGATACGGCAGGCAATATCCCGACAACCGTTTCGAGCTCATCTCCGCTGTTGAGCTCAAGCACGGTAAAGCCGTTCTCCTCATTGCGGAACACGATACCCTCTACGCTGCCGCGAAGCTCGGTATTTTCATCATTCTGCAGATAATCCATCTTTTTTTCCTTTTTGCAAACGTTCTATAAGCTCACAAAGCTCCGACGGTTCGCACAAATATAAATTCTTTGTTTCCGTGCAGAATTCCCTGCACTTTCTTTTATCATTTTCACTCATACCCATATCAACCGCCACCACAAAAGCATTTCCGCTCTCGCCTCGCAAATCGTTTCTCATCAGATGGGCATAAAGTCGGTCGCATATGTCCGGGGTGTATGAGTCTATGTACACTACCACGGCATATCTTTCGTTTTTTGACGGTCTGAGCGCAAGCATCATAAGCTCGTAAACAAGCGAAAATACTCCTAAGACGAAAAAAGCCAGCAAAAGACCGTTTAAAATGTCGTTTATCATAACTTTCACCCCTTGTCAGCATATGCCGAAAGGGGCTTTTTTGTAACTTATTCTGTTGCGTTGATTGCCTTTTCGAACAAAGGCAGTACACCGTAATTATCGGGTGTATGAGGCGGAAGCTGATACAGGCAGTGTCCCGGGAATTCGTTTCCTTCGACAAGCACGGGGCCGTCGGGAGTTACTGCGATATCCCAGCCGACATAGCCTACCTCGGGGCATACAAGTGCCGCTTTTTTTGCCGTTTCGACACATTTTTCCCACATGGGAATTGTAAAGCCCACTATCTTTGTTCCCGTTACGGGATGATTCGAAAAGACCTCGTTCTTCGCGTTGACGGCATCGTACATAAGCTTTCCGCTCTTTGTGTCGATTCTCGTCATCATTCCGCCGTTGAGGAAATTGTCAACACGTGATCCGCATCCCATTCTGCAAATGGCAAGCACAAGCGTTACCGCCTTGCCGTTGTTGAGCGTTACCATTCTCAGCGTATTGACGGAGTCGGGACAGAGAAGATTCATCGTATCGTGCTGTACGATGCTGTCTTCAACGAGTCCCGCATTTATTTCCTGCAAATGTCGGTGAAGCTCTCTTGCATCGGCATAATCCGATGTTCGTATCATTTCGATACCCTTGCCGCACATCTCGTCGCGCGGTTTTGCAACGATCTCTTCCTTGCCCTCGCAAAGCTTCGAGAGTTTTGCGATTTGCTTTTCTTCGTCGTAATTTTCGCTGTCCGCACTTTCTATCTTCATCCAGTCACGACGGAGAAACGGCTCAAACATTTCGTTGAACTCGTCCTTGTTGACAAAAATATGTCTGTAAGAGGCATCGTTGTAACGGTTGACAAGATCGTCGTTTATACCCCTTGTGACGTAGGTTTTTCTCTGCTTCGCGTTTGCTCTTTCCATGTTGAAAAGCTCATAATCCGTATAGCCTGCACGATATCTGAATCCGCACCAGATCATGTCGGCCATTACGAAAAGCTTCGGCTTTCCGCTTCGGTCCGAAACAGTCTTTGCCAGCACCGGCATATTGGATAAATTCATCTTTCTGATTCTGGTGAGAATATATTTCACTTTTCCCATAAAGCACTCTCCTCAAAAAATGAGCAGACCTGTAAGCCGGGTTCTGTCTTTTAAGGCAATCATCTTTCTACGTTTGCCGTTGCCGACAAACTTTCGCCATCCGTCGAAGACTGCGCCGAGCAAGCGTCTGCTTCGGTCGATGTTGCTCCGGACAGGGTTTACATGGCCGTGAAGTCTCCTTCACGCCGGTGAGCTCTTACCTCGCCTTTCCACCCTTACCCGAAAATCGGGCGGTATATCTCTGTTGCACTTTCCCTAAGGTCACCCTCGGCGGCCGTTAGCCGTTGTCCCGCTCTGCGGAGCCCGGACTTTCCTCACGCATGCAATGCATGCCCGCGACTGCCCGGTCTGCTCATTCTTATATTGTAATTTATTTTTATCAATATGTCAAACAATAACTCAAAAACTCAACATATTTTTTCAGTTTTTTCTCAATATTTATACTCCCCTGAAAAAAATCTTTAAAAAGTTTCAAAAAATTTGCATTTTCTATTGTATCGAAGATAAAAATACGTTATTATTGTATTATTAATATTTTAATCTGGTAGGTCTAACTATTTATGACAGTTAAGATTTTACAAAAAGGGTTTAATTTCTCTCAGGACGGTCCCGGAAACAGACTTGTTTACCATCTGCAGGGATGCACGATGCACTGTCCGTGGTGTTCAAACCCCGAAAGCATCCCGATAAACGGGAGTATCATCGCAAAAGACAGCTCCGCCGATTCACTTTGCCCCTTCGGCGCCGTAAAAGACGGTTTTCCCGACGCTTCAAGGTGTTCCGACTGCTCACGTGACTGCCTTGCCGGCAATAACCGCGCTCTTCGTCTGAGCTGTACCGAGCATACCGTCGACGACGTTCTTTCCGAGGTCAGAAAGTCCTCGCTCATGTTCTTTGACGGCGGAGGTGTCACCTTCACGGGAGGCGAAGCCACCGTTCAGTTCGAGGCGCTGAAAGTTCTCCTTCATGAGCTTCATTCCGAGGGTATCAACACGGCTCTCGAAACAAACGGCAGTCATCCTCATTTGCCCGAGCTGTTTCCCGATATCGATTACCTCATAATCGACCTTAAGCATCACGATTCCGAAATTCACAGAAAAGCCGTCGGTCTTTCGAACGAAAACACTGTTTCCAACATCAGATCGGCTCTTCTTGCGAGAAATCAGCTTCTTGTCCGTATTCCGCTGATAAACGGCTTCAACGCTTCCCCTTCCGATGCGGAAAGGTTCGCGAAAATCCTGAAACCTTTGTCGGGTGACGGACTTCACCTTGAAGTTCTCCGATACCATGAATACGGTAAGGATAAATGGTACCAATGCGGTATGGAATATACCGTGAACGATGCTTTCGTCAGCGACGAAGCATTCGGATTATTCTGTAAAACTTTGACAGACAGCGGTATTTCGCTTGTCCGTACATGAAATAGAAAGGATTTTAGCTATGATCTATTCTTACGAAAAAATTTCCGAAATGGCAAAAAAGCTCTTTAAAGAAGAACGCGCCTTAACCCGTCTTGACGGCTGGTTCCTCGCACGTGAAGCCGCGCGACGCTCCGACGAAGACAATAAATGCGATGACAAGGAAACTTCCGCCGCACTCGCCCTCGACAGAATCATCGAAGATATTCCTCTTTCCATCAGCGACAATGCTGTTTTTGCAGGTACTCAGCGTGATGCTTTCGCACGTACATACGCACTCATAAACCCCGCCTTCAAGGTTGAAACCTTCAGCGGTTACTGCGATCCGACTGCTATTTTCGACGATATCCAGATAAGCGACGAGTTCACCAAGGAACGTATCGATTCTCTTCGCAATTACACCAAGAACGGTGATTACGTTTCTTCTCTTTCCAAGGTTTACGAAGAAAACGAAGCTTACACGGCAGAAGTCGCTTTCTTTATCGAACAGGTAACGGGACATCTCATCCCCGATTTCCGTCCCGCTCTCAGATACGGCGTAAACAAGATTATCGACGATATCGCTTCACGTCTTGAAAATGAAACCGACGATGAAAAGAAGACGACGTTCGAAGCTATCATCATTTCTCTTAAAGCTTCCGTAAAGCTTGCAAACCGTTATGCCGATATTGCCGAAGCTCAGGCAAAAACTGCCGACGGTGAGCGTGCTGAGCATCTTCGCTTCATGGCATCGACGCTTCGCAAAGTTCCCGCAAACGGTGCAGAATCCCTTTACGAGGCTATCCAGTCCTACCTTCTTCTCTGGCAGTGTATGTGTCTTGAACAGGCTCCCAACCCCTTCGCCTTCTCCGTCGGTAACGCGGACAGAATATTTGAGCCTTACCGTGCAATGAGCGGTGAAACAAGAGAAGAGGTCACTGCACTGTTTGAGCATTTCCTCACCTTCTACAATGTCGGTGACAGAAGCTGGGCTATAAGCCAGAACATACTTCTCGGCGGTAAGGATGAGAACGGAAACGATCTTACCAACCCCACCACCTACGGTATTCTCGATGCTTACTACGACATGAATCTTCCTCAGCCCATTCTCTCCATAAAGCTTCACAAGAATACTCCCGATGAGCTTTACCGTGAAATGGGACGCTTCTTCTTCACACCCGGCTGCCTTACTCCGTCACTCTTCAACGACGATTCCGTATTCACGGCACTCGGCAGAAACGGTGTCGTCAAGGAGGATCTTGCCGATTACTCGGTAGCAGGCTGTCAGGAGCCTCTCATCATGGGCAGGGACAACGCAAACACAACGAACAGCTGGTTCAACCTCCCGAAGGTTCTCGAGCTTACGCTCAACGGCGGTAAATCTCTCATCACGGGTGCCGAAATCGGTACCGTGTGCGAAGAAACCGATGCTCTCACTCTTCTTAAAAATATCCGTTCCGCTTTCTATAAGAATGCAGAGCATTATGCTGAGCTCATGACAAAAGCCGCCAACGGCGCTTCCGTAGCTCTTTCGAATCTCCGTGTACCGTTCCTTTCGGCATTCCTCGGCGGTGCTGAAAGCGGTATTGATGCACGTCATCCCTCACGTCAGGGTACAAAATACAACGGCAGCGGATGTCTTATTCACGGTCTTTCCGTTGTTGCCGACTCATTCATTGCCATCGACCGCCTTATTGAAGAACGTCCCGAAGATGCCGAAAATCTTATTGACGCTCTCAGAAACAACTTTGAAGGATACGATGAGCTTCACTCGTTCCTTGCATCGTGCCCCAAGTTCGGCAATAATGACGATACGGCGGACGGTGAAGCTGTCGAAATCGCAAACCGCATTTCGGATATCGTTGCTTCCAAGAAGAATTATCTCGGAAATTCCTTCCGTCCCGACTGGAGCAGTCCCTCGACTCACCTTCTCTACGGTTACTGGGTTGGCGCAACTCCCGACGGAAGAAAGTCGAGAGAACAGATCAACTACGGTATCGATCCTCTCTTCGGTGAAGCAGGTAACGGTCTCGGCTTCAGAATTCTTTCAACGATGAAGCTTCCCTTTGAAAAATTCAACGGCGGTTACGCTTCTCACTTCGGTATCGATCCCAAGTTCTTCCGCGGTGAAACTTACGGTGATAAGGGCATCGAATTCAAAAACCGCGTAATTACTCCTCTTTTCTTCAATCCTCAGAACGACAGAGTTTCTCCGTTCTATCTCTATGTTAACGTTACAACTCCCGATACTCTCCGCAAGGTTCTTGCCGATCCGAAAAAGTACGCTCCCAACGGGGTTTACATCATGCGTATTCACGGCACATTCGTTAACTTCCTCGATCTCTCTCCCGCAATTCAGCAGGATATCATAAAACGTCTTGATCTCAACTCTACTTCCATAAGCTGCTGAAAACCGAAAGGACTGAAAATATGAACGTTATCGGAATTGACATCGGCACCACCACGATCTGCGCCGTCGTCACCGACAGTGACAGCGGTGAAATCAAGCGCTGTATAAGCGTCGCCAACGACACCTTCATCAGCACGGGTGCCGATTACGAAAAGGTGCAAAGTCCCATGCTCATCATGGGCAAGTGCACCGACATCATCGATGAGCTCTACAAAGAATTTTCTCCCGTCGCCTGCATCGGAATCACCGGTCAGATGCACGGTATTCTCTACTGCGACAAAAGCGGTAATTCCGTAAGTCCTCTGTACATATGGCAGGACGAATCGGGAAATCAGCCGTTTGACGGAACACACACCTACGCTTCCTACATGAGCGAAATCACGGGTTACAAAACCGCAAGCGGTTTCGGTGCATGCACCTACTTCTTCCACGCGAAAAACTCTCTTGTTCCGCCGTCGGCAGTAAAATTCTGTACAATCCACGATTTCCTCGCCATGAAGCTCTGCGGTAACACCGCTCCCGTCGTTCACACCTCGGATGCCGCAAGCTTCGGTCTTTTCGACCTTAGAAAGCTTCGCTTCGATGAAGACGCCATTGCAAAATGCGGTCTCGACATTTCCCTTTTCCCCGAAGTCACGAAGGATTTCGAGGTCGTCGGAATGTATAAAGACTCCGTTCCCGTTACATGCGCCATCGGCGACAATCAGGCAAGCTTCCTCGGCTCCGTTTCCGACATGGAAAACAGTGTTCTCGTAAATCTCGGAACGGGCGGTCAGGTATCTTTCCTCACCGAAAACTGCTCCGACAGCGGCATGGAAATCCGTCCCTGCTTTTCCGATAAATATCTCTGTGTCGGCTCTTCTCTTTGCGGCGGCAGAGCTTTCGCCGTACTTGAAAAGTTCTTACGTGCGACGGCTTCGTTCGTCACGGGGGAAGATGCCGGAAGTGCTTATCCCGCAATAGACGCTTTTCTTTCCTCGTACACTCCGTCCTCGGAGCCCCTCTTTGCCGACACCCGATTTGCAGGAACGAGAGAAGAGCCCTCTCTTCGCGGAAAAATCGAAAACATCTCAGTTTCCAACTTTACTCCCGAAAATCTGATTCTTTCGGTGATGAACGGCATGGTAACGGAGCTTTACGATATGTATACATCCTCTTCCCACGGCGACAGAACAACTCTTGTCTGCTCGGGTAACGGTCTTCGCAAAAATAAAGCTCTCCGTCAGATGTATGCCGACCGATTCCGTATGAACGCCATAACCCCCTCCCATACGGAAGAGGCTTCGTTCGGAGCGGCGCTCTTTGCAATGACTGCATGCAATATCAAGAGCAGTATTGCCGATGCACAAAAACTTATTACCAACAAGGAGTGTTTATAATGAATTTTGAAACAAAGTGCCTGCACGCAGGCTATTCTCCCAAAAACGGTGAACCGAGAGTTCTCCCCATTTATCAGAGCACAACTTTTAAATATGAATCATCCGAAGCCATGGGCAAGCTCTTCGACCTTGAAGCGGAAGGATATTTCTATACAAGACTCCAGAATCCCACCAACGATGCCGTTGCCGCTAAAATAGCCGCTCTCGAAGGCGGTGTCGGTGCAGTTCTCACTTCATCGGGACAGGCAGCCTCTTTCTTCTCGGTATTCAATATTGCGGGTGCAGGCGATCACGTTATCGCTTCCGCTGCCATCTACGGCGGAACATTCAATCTCTTCTCCGTAACAATGAAGAAGCTCGGCATTGATTTTACCTTCGTATCCCCCGATTCCACCGAAGAAGAGCTCAATGCAGCTTTCAAAGAGAATACAAAGGCCGTCTTCGCCGAATCTCTTTCGAATCCTTCGCTGACCGTTCTCGACATTTCTCTTTTCGCGAAGGTTGCCCACGCTCACGGTGTTCCCCTCATCATCGACAACACCTTCCCCACTCCCGTAAACTGCCGTCCCATTGAATTCGGTGCCGACATCGTCATTCACTCCACCACAAAATACATGGACGGTCACGCAACAAGTGTAGGCGGTGTCATCGTTGACAGCGGTAACTTCGACTGGAATTCCTCCGATAAGTTCCAAGGTCTTACAACTCCCGACGACTCCTACCACGGTGTAGTTTATACGGAACGCTTCGGTAAAGCCGCATACATCACAAAGGCGGTTACTCAGCTCATGCGTGACCTCGGCTCTATCCCCTCTCCCCACAACGCATTCCTTCTCAACCTCGGACTCGAAACGCTCTTCCTTCGCGTTGAACGTCACTGTCAGAATGCAAAGAAGGTTGCCGAGTATCTCTTAAACCACGAAAAAGTGGCATGGGTAAACTATCCCGGTCTTCCCGGAAACAAATACTACGACCTCGCTCAGAAATATATGCCCTCGGGCACAAGCGGTGTTATCTCCTTCGGTATCAAGGGCGGCCGTGATGCCGCCACGAAATTCCAGGATAATCTCCGCCTTGCAACCATCGCAACTCATGTTGCCGATTGCCGTACCTGCGTACTCTATCCCGCCGGCACCACGCACAGACAGCTTACCCCCGAACAGCTCATCGAGTGCGGTGTTCCCGACGATCTTCTCCGTCTTTCCGTCGGCATCGAAAACGTCGACGACATCATCGCGGATATCGAACAGGCCCTCGCCAACTGATCTTCTATCATAAGTTAAGGAACGTGAATCAATGGCTGTTAAACAATGGCAGGTTTCCGAATGTGACAAGGATCTTGTCGCAAGGATTGCTCAAAAACACAATATCGACCCCTTTGCCGCTTGGATTGCCGTTTCAAGAGGTCTGGTTTCCGATGAGCAGATCAACGAATTCTTCTTCTTTGAAGACATTGAGCTGAGTGATCCGTTTTCATACATCGACATGGATCTTGCCGTTGAAAGAATTAACCGTGCAATTGATAATTTTGAGCGTATCGCCATTTTCGGCGACTACGATGCCGACGGTGTCACCGCAACCGCACTTCTTTGCTCGTATCTCGAAATACGTGAAGCCAACTTCTTCTACGATCTGCCGAAACGTGAAGAGGGCTACGGTCTTTCCAACGACGTCATCGACAGACTTTATGCAGGCGGTGCAGAGCTTATCATCACCGTTGACAACGGCATCAACTCCGTCACCGAAACGGAATACGCAAAAAGCCTCGGCATAGATCTCGTAATCACCGACCATCACCGCGCCGGAGATGTCATCCCCGCCGCCTGTGCCGTGGTCAATCCTCACCGTCCCGACTGTCCTTCACGCTTCAAAGAGCTCGCGGGAGTCGGTGTCGCTTTCAAGCTCGTATGCGCACTTGAAGGCGGTGAAAGCGAAGAAATGCTCGAAGAATTTTCCGACCTTGTAACTGTCGGCACCATAGCCGATATCATTCCCATCGTCGGCGAAAACAGAAAAATCGTCAGTCACGGTATCGAAAAAATATCCACGGAACCCCGTCCCGGCATCTTTGCGATAAGGCGGTGTGCAGGCAACCTCGATAAGCCGTTTAACTCTTTGTCGGTCGCTTTCACCATAGCTCCGCGTCTTAATGCGGCAGGACGTATGAGTTCATCAATGCAGGCTCTTCAACTGCTCCTTTGCGACGATGACGAAGCCGCTTCCTATCTCGCCGAGGAAATCGAGGTCTGCAACCAGAAGCGTCAGAAAGTCGAAAACGATATTCTCGATCTTGCCGTAGGTCAGCTTGAAGAAAATCCCGATATGGCACTCGATAAAATCATCGTCTGTGACGGTGAAGGCTGGCATCAGGGCGTTATCGGAATCGTTGCCTCACGTATCGTTGAAAAGTACGGAAGACCTTGCCTCATCATCTCACGTGACGGTGATATCGCCAAAGGCTCCGGCAGAAGTCTTCCCGGATTTTCACTTTTCGATGCTCTTTCGGCAGTTTCTTCAACGCTTATTAAATTCGGCGGACACACTCTTGCCGCCGGCATAACGCTCGAAAGCTCCGACATCGATGCTTTCAGAAAGGCAATAAACGAATATGCCCGCAATATCGAAATGCCGTTTCCCGTTCAGCGAATCGACATGAAGCTCAATCCTTCCGGTATCTCGACGGATATTCTTCATTCGCTGTCCGTCTTACAGCCCTTCGGTACTTCCAACCCTACCCCCGTTTTCGGTCTTTTTAAAATGAAAATAGACGGCATAACTCCGCTGTCGGGCGGTAAACATATCCGTCTTAATCTCTCAAAAAACAACGCTCATATAAGTGCAGTTAAATTCGGTGTATCCCCGAACGATTTTCCGTTCCCGACGGGAAGCCTTGTTGATCTTGCCGTTACGCTTGATGCAAACACCTACATGGGCGAAACACGTGTCAGCATACTGATAAAGTCGATACGTTTTTCTTCCTTTGACCACGAAGAGCATCTCAAAGGTATACGTGCATACTACGATCTTCGCAGAGGCGATGCCCCGTCGGAACCGTTTTCCTCACTTGTTCCCGACAGAGATTTTATCGGAAAAATATACAAGTCGTTGCGTTCTCACGGCGGTGAGTTCAGAAGCTCCGATCAGCTTTGCATCGAAACGGACAACCTTCGTCGCGGAGTTTGTCCCGTGCTCTTGTCACTCGATGCTCTTTCTGAGCTTAATCTTATCGAAATAGCGGAAAACGGCAGTATACATATTATAGAAAATGCACCGAAGGCAAATCTCGACGATTCGCTTGTTCTGAAAAAGGCAAAGGCAAGCCTTATCCGCAAACAAAACTAAGGAGGGATTTATATGACAGACATTCACACCACGGGCGACAGATTCGCAATTCTTCGTGAGTCGATGGTAACGAATTACAGCGAAAACGCGATAAAAGACATCGACAGAGCGTATTCCATTGCAAAAAGTGCTCATGAAGGTCAGTTCCGACTGTCGGGTGAGCCTTACATCAGTCACCCCATCGCCGTTGCCGAGATTCTTTTTGAATTCGGCATGGATCACCAGTCCATCATCGCCTCTCTCCTTCACGATACCGTCGAGGATACCTCCTTGACTCTCGAAGAAGTTACACAGACCTTCGGCGACGAGGTTGCACTTCTCGTAAACGGTGTAACGAAGCTCGGAAAAATCCCCCTCGTCACCAAGGAGGAACAGCAGGCGGAAAACCTTCGCAAGATGCTTCTCGCCATGTCGCAGGATATCCGTGTCATCATCATCAAGCTCGCCGACCGACTTCACAATATGCGCACCCTCGCCTTCAAGGAACCTCAGCGAAGAAGAGATATCGCCCTCGAAACACTCGAAATCTATGCTCCGATAGCGCACCGACTCGGTATACGTCATATCAAGGAGGAGCTCGAGGACCTTTCCATAAGTTATCTCGATCACGTCGCTTACCACGAAATCGAAGAACGTCTTTCCGAACAGAGCACACGTCGCAACGAATACCTCGGCGAAATCAAAAAGCATATTTCCGAACGTATTCTTTCGGTTGTTCCCGATGCTCACGTCGACGGACGCATCAAGAGCGTTCACGGCATATACAGAAAAATGTATATGCAGGGAAAAAACTTCGATGAAATTTACGATATATATGCAGTCAGAATTATCGTTGACAGCGTAATCGACTGCTATAACTGTCTTGGTATAATTCACGATCTTTACCGTCCTCTTCCGGGACGCTTCAAGGATTACATTTCCACTCCGAAGCCCAACATGTACCAGTCGTTGCACACCACGGTTATCGGCTCCGAAGGAATTCCTTTTGAAGTGCAGATACGTACATGGGAAATGCACCAGACTGCCGAATACGGTATTGCCGCTCACTGGAAATACAAGCTCGGCATGAGCGATGCCAAAATGGAAGACCGTCTTGCCTGGATAAGACAGCTTCTCGATACTCAGAAAGATTCCGAAAACGCCGAGGACCTCGTCCTCACCATAAAAACAGATCTTGTCCCCGAAGAGGTTTACGTTTTCACTCCGAAGGGCGACGTTATAAATCTTCCGACGGGCGCTACCGTAATCGACTTTGCATATGCGATTCATACGGCGGTCGGAAACCGCATGCAGGGCGCAAAGGTTGACGGAAGAATTGTTCCGATTGATTATGCCGTAAAAACGGGCGAAATCGTCGATATCATCACCTCCTCCAACCCGAACAAAGGCCCCAGCCGTGACTGGCTCAAAATCGTCAAAACAAGCGGTGCACGTACAAAAATACGTTCATGGTTCAAAAAGGAACGCCGCGACGAAAATATCGCCGAAGGCAAAAACGAGGTTGAACGTGAGTTCAGGAGAAACTTCATACGTCTTTCCGACGGCGAACTTGAAGATTTTCTTCTCTCGCTTGCGGAACGTCAGCACCTCAATTCCGTCGACGACTTCTATGCCGCCATCGGCTACGGCGGTATTTCTCTTGCCCGTCTTATGCCGAAGATCAAGGACGATTACAACAAGCTTGTAAAGACGGCAGAGGCGGAAGTTCCCGTAACCGCACCCACTCCGAAGAGAAACAAGGGTAATGCAGGCGTTGTTGTCGAGGGCATCGACAACTGTCTTATCAAATTCTCACGTTGCTGTAATCCTCTTCCCGGTGACGAAATCATCGGATTCATCACAAGAGGCTACGGCGTGTCGATTCATAAGCGCGACTGCAACAACGTTCCCGTCAACATTTCGGAGTGTGCTGAGCCCCAACGATGGATCAAGGTTTACTGGGACAAGGTTGTACGCGACGAATTTAAATCGACACTTCTTATCACCTGCTTCAACAGAGTCGGCATGGTTGCCGACATTACCGTTCAGTTTGCAAATATGCACGTTATGATTCACGATATAAACACCCGTTCCTTCAAGGACGGAAGAAGTGCCATTACCCTCACAATAACGGTTAACAGTATAGAACACCTCAAAAGTGTTATTGCCAAGGTGGAGAAGGTCAACGGTGTTCTGAGCATCGAAAGAACAGGTATGTAGTATTCAGCGTAAAACACAAGGAAAGGAACGGTACCGTGCGTGCAAGGCGGATTTTATGCCGTATGTGCGAATTCTGTATCGCGTGGCGATAAACATGAGAGCAGTTATTCAAAGAGTTCTTCATTCCTCCGTTTCCGTAGACGGAAAAACCGTCGGTGAAATAGAAAAAGGACTTAATATTCTTCTGGGTGTCGTCGAAGGCGATACCGAAGCCGAAGCCGATATTCTCGCTTCGAAAATTTCAAAAATGCGTATTTTTGAAGACGAAAACGAAAAAATGAATCTTTCCGTCACCGATGTAGGCGGTTCTGCACTCGTAATTTCTCAGTTCACCCTCTGTGCAGATTGCCGCAAGGGCAACAGACCGTCTTTCTCGTCCTCCGCCGCACCCGACAGAGCTAAGGCGCTGTATGAATATTTCACGAAACAGCTTCGCCTTAACGGTATCGAAAAGGTCGAAAACGGTATTTTTGCCGCCGATATGAAGGTCGATATTCAAAACGACGGCCCCGTTACGATAATTCTCGATTCCGATATATACAAACAAAGCAGACGTTAAGGAGATACCATGAATATAAGAGAATTTCAGGTCGGAGCATACCTCACCAACTGCTACGTCGCGTACGACAACGACTCAGATGCAGTTGTCATCGATCCCGGTGACTGCCCCGATGAGCTTGTTTCCTTTATACGGGAAAACTGTCTTACCGTAACTCACATAGTACTGACTCACGGTCACGCCGACCATATTTGCGGAGCCGAAAAGCTCCGTGACCTCACAAGTGCAAAAATTGCAATTCATTCCCTCGATGCACCAAGGCTTAAAAACTCAAAGGACTGTCTTGCCGACGACTGCGGTTATCGCTTTTCTCCTTTCACACCCGACATTCTTCTCAATGACGGTGACTCCGTTGTTTCGGGCAGTATGAATTTCCGCGTCATGCACACTCCCGGTCACTCCGAGGGAAGCATCTGCCTTATCGAAAACAGTGACCGCGTTATCTTTTCGGGTGACACTCTTTTCTATACAACCATCGGAAGAACAGATTTCAAGGGCGGTAACCATTCCGATATGCTGACTTCTCTCAAGGCCCTCTATAACCTCGACGGCGACTTTTCCGTCTATCCCGGACACGAGAGAAGCACTACTCTGCAAAGAGAACGTATACGCAATTTTTATATGAGAAAACTGGGTTGATTTTATGTATCTTCGCCTTAAAGGGCACGATTTTCATTACGAAGCAGAAAATCTGTGCCGTACTTTTTATCCCGACGAACAAATAAAAATAATTTACGACGAAAACATTCCCGACGGCGCACCGTTCGTCGACACAGTCCTCGACGGTAACGTTTTCACCGTCCGTGCAAATATAAACGGCTCCTACATGGTCGAAAATTCGGTCGTCACGGCGAAAAACGACAACAATCGCAACGAAGCCGAACGTATACTGATTGTACTGATATATAAAGTATTGTCAAAAGTCACCGGCTACTGCCCTCCGTGGGGAGTCCTCACCGGTGTCCGTCCGTCAAAGCTCATGAACTCGTACATTGAGCTTTTCGGCGAAGATCGTGCCAAGGAGATTTTCACAGAGGATCTGCTCGTTTCAAAAAACAAAACAGATCTTGCCTCCTCCGTCGCCGTGCGTGAAAGCAAGATAATGAATCTTTCACGTCCCGACTCATTCAGTCTTTACATCTCCATCCCCTTCTGTCCTTCAAGATGCAGTTACTGTTCTTTTGTTTCTCATTCCATAACAAGCAGCTCGGCAAAAAAGCTGATAGAGCCGTATGTCGGTCTGTTGCTCGACGAAATCCGTCAGTGCGGTACCATTGCAAAAGAGCTGTCACTCCGTCTTGAAAGCATCTACATCGGAGGCGGCACTCCGGGGATTCTCACTGCTGAACAGATGACTGCCGTTTGTAACGCGATAAAAGAAAATTTCGACACGTCTTCTTCAAGAGAATTCACCGTGGAAATAGGACGTCCCGATACCGTAACAAAAGAAAAGCTTATTGCCTTAAAAAATGCCGATGTGTCGAGAATCAGCATCAACCCTCAGACACTCAACGACGAAGTTCTTGCTCTCATCGGAAGAAAGCACTCATCAAAGGAAACCCTTGATGCTTTTCTTCTTGCACGGAAGCTCGGCTTCGACAACATCAACACGGACCTTATAGCGGGCCTTGACGGTGACACGGTCGAAAGCTTTCGCAATACACTCGACGGTATAATATCACTGTCACCGGAAAATATAACTGTGCATACTCTGTCATTAAAGCGTTCTTCAACGCTTGCATCTTCCGATCATAATTTTTCTTCTCAGGCGGACTGTGTTTCTTCGATGCTTGACGGCGCTCAGAAAACTCTCCCGGACAGCGGTTTTGTTCCTTATTACATGTACCGTCAGAGTCACTGTGTCGGCAATTTTGAAAATGTCGGCTGGTGTAAGGACGGATACGAATGTCTTTACAACATCTTCATGATGGAAGAGTGCCATACCGTTCTTGCTTGCGGTGCAGGCGCCGTAACAAAGCTTCGTCAGCCAAACGGAAATTATATTGAAAGAGTTTTTAACTTCAAGTACCCTTATGAGTATATCGGAAGATTCGACGAAATGACTCTTCGTAAAAAACGAATAAAGGAATTTTATAACGAATATAAATAATTACCTATATTTTCAAGGAGAATCTATGACCGATAATCTGAATATTCTTTCCGAAATAAACGCCATCGCCAAAAGCGATCCGCGGCTGCTTTGTGAAATTTCCGAAAAAAACTATAATCAAAAAACGGAAGCCGTCGCTTCCGCAATGCTTTCCGTGCCGAATCGCAGAATCCTGATGCTTGCAGGTCCGAGTTCCGCCGGAAAAACTACCTCGGCAAAAAAGATAAAGAATTTTTTCTCGAAAAACGGTGTCAACTGTTTCACCGTATCTCTCGACGATTTCTATCTTGAAGACGGCAATTTTCCTCTTTCAGAAGACGGTACTCCCGATTACGAAAGTATTCTTTCGCTGGACCTTCCGCTTCTTGCCGATACAACGGAACGGCTTCTTTCAAAAGGTGAATGTTCTTTTCCCGTTTTCGATTTCAGCACCCGAAAACGCATACCGGATGCAAATCACATAAAACTCGGAAAAGATGATATTCTCATTTACGAAGGACTTCATGCTCTTAATCCCATTCTTATCAGGACACTGCCCGAAAGTTCCGTGTATAAAATGTACGTCAGCCTTCTGACGAGAATCACCGACACCGACGGCAACATCATTATGGGTAAGCGCGATCTTCGTTTCACACGTCGTCTTGTGCGTGATTTCAAGCACAGAAACAGCTCTGCCGAAAAAACCTTCGCCATATGGAAAAATGTCAAAAACGGTGAAGACAAATATCTGTTCCCGTTCGAAAACACGGCGGATGTCACTGTAAATTCATTTCATCCGTGCGAAGCCTGTATTCTGAAAAATGAGGCGGTCGCTATTCTCGAAACCATAAACAGCGACAGTCCCTTCTTCGAAAAAGCTGTGTCGCTTCGCAATAAACTCGGACTTTTCAATGAGATTTCTACCGATTTTCTTTCCCCGGACTCCTTGCTGCACGAATTTGCAGGATAAAATATGTCAGGAAGTGATTTTTTGTCTGAACAGCGTAAAAAGCAATCCATGCTCAACGGTGCTTTAATCCTTGCCGTTTCTACGATTATTGTTAAAGTCATCGGCGCTCTTTATAAAATCCCGCTGACCGACCTTATAGGCGGTGTCGGCAGGGGATACTTTAATTCCGCTTACAATATCTATACCCCGATTTATGCCATATCAATGGCAGGTCTTCCCGTTGCCGTTGCACGTCTTGTTTCCGAAAGCGTTTCTCTTAACCGTTTCGGTGAGGCAAGACAGATTTACAAGGTCGCAACAAAGCTCTTCCTTATCACGGGTACCGTCGGAACGGCAATCATGTTTTTGATTTCATATCCGTATGTGAAATATATTGCCCCTGCGAACGCGCTTCCCTCTATCCTCGCCATAGCTCCCTCCATTTTCTTCTGTTGCGTAATGTCCTCTTACCGCGGTTACTATGAAGGTCTTCGCAACATGACACCAACCGCCGTTTCTCAGGTTATTGAAGCTGTCGGAAAACTTCTCCTCGGCATCGGTCTTGCCTACGCCGTTCTTCGCACGGGACTTTCTCAGTTTGAAGCCTCGGGCACCGTTTTCGGAAAAACTCCCGCCAACATAAACGAAGCGTACAGCCTCATCTATCCGTACACCGCGGCAGCTGCCGTCCTCGGTGTTACGATAGGTACCATAGCAGGTCTTGTCTACCTCATGATTTTCCACAAAGTAAAAGGTGACGGTATCTCAAGAGTCGATCTTATCAATTCCCCTTCCGCGTGCTCCGACAAGGAAATTGCAAAACGCATTATCACCTTTGCAATTCCCATGGTTATCGGCTCTCTCGTTACGAATCTTACCAACCTCATCGATGCCGTTACCATTCAGTCGCGTCTTGACTATGCCTTCAATACGGCTCCCGACATCATCAAGGCCATGTACAACTACTCTATTAATACAGCCGGCATACTCGATGAGGATATATCCAACTATCTCTACGGAACGTACGGTGCCGCACTTGATTTTCGAAATCTCATTCCCACCATTACAATGTCACTCGGCATCAGCGCTCTGCCCGTGCTGTCCGCCGCATGGGCTGTAAAGGATACAAAGCAAATCAAAACCAACGTCGATTCCGTTATGAGAGTTACCATGCTTGTCGCTCTTCCGGCGGGCTTCGGCATGGCGGTACTCGCTGAGCCCATTCTCTCTATAATGTACGGAAATAACCAGCCCGACATCGTTCCCATCGCCGCCCCCATCATGGCAGTTTACGGTTTCGCAACCGCTCTGATGGCACTTTCAACCCCCATAACAAATATGCTTCAGGGTATCGGCAGAACTGATATCCCCGTCAAATCCGCAATTGCCGGTGCCGCCGTAAAGATTTTCTGCAACTACATATTTGTAGGAAATCCGAATTACAACATCAAGGGTGCTCCCATCGGTTCAATTCTCTGCTACGTTGTCATCGTCGGAATTAACCTCTTCTATCTTGTAAAAATCAGCGGTATCCGCGTAAACATTCTTTCCGTTTTTCTGAAGCCTCTTCTCAGTGCAGGTCTTTGCGCTGTCAGTGCATGGGGAACTTACGCCGTTTGCACAAAATTCCTTATCGACAAAATCCCACATTCCGAGCTTGTTTTCACCGTTCTTTCCGTCGGTGTCGCCGTGGTCGTATATGCGGTTTCTCTGCTTCTTATCAAAGGACTGTCAAAAGATGACATTTCCATGCTGCCGAAAGGCGCAAAAATTGCAAAAACCCTTGAAAAATATGGTTTTTTAGGTTAAAATATCAATTAAATCTCTTGAAAAATGTAAGGATGTAGTGTATAATGATTGAGAATTTTGCTTTCAAAGACAAATACGACATTAACGATTTACTTCATATCATGAAATGTCTGCGCGCTCCCGGCGGTTGTCCGTGGGATGCCGAACAGACTCACGAAAGTATCAAAAAGAACCTCATCGAGGAAACCTACGAGGTCATCGAAGCAATTAACAAAAAGGACCGCGATCTCCTTCTTGAAGAACTCGGAGATCTTCTTATGCAGGTTGTTTTTCATGCCGAGATCGAAAACGAAGTTGACAGCTTCGATTTTGACGATGTATGCAACGGCGTATGTCAGAAGCTCGTTGAGCGTCATCCTCATGTTTTCGGCAGTGTCAATGTAGAAAGTGTCGACGACGTTCTTTCCAACTGGGATGCCATTAAGCGTAAAAGCAAAGGTCAGTCGAAGGGCAGTGTTCCCATGCTTTCCATTCCCCGAGAGCTTCCTGCACTCATGCGCGCTGACAAAGTTCAGCAGAAGGCAAAAAAACTCGGTTTTGACTGGCCGAGTATCGACGGCGCTTTCGAAAAGGTCGTCGAAGAAACAAATGAACTTCGCGAAGCTATAGAAAACGGCGACAAGGAAAACATCTCTCTTGAGCTCGGTGATCTTCTTTTCAGCATTGTAAACGTTTCGCGTTTTCTCGATGTCGATTCCGAAGAGGCTCTCACCTCTTCCACGGACAAGTTCATTTCACGTTTCATAAAGCTTGAAGAGCTTGCAAAAGAAAGAAGCATCGATCTCGAAACAGCTTCTCTTTCCGAGATGGACAACCTCTGGAACGAGATCAAAAATATCTGATTTATATTAAAATATAAATATAATACAAATATCTTTGGAGGAAGTATCATGAACAAAACAGAACTCATCAATGCAGTTGCAGCTAAGGCTGAAATCGACAAGAAGGCTGCTGACAAAGCTGTCAGTGCAGTTATCGATTCCATCACGGAAGCTCTCGTTGCAGGCGAAAAGATTCAGCTTATCGGCTTCGGTACATTCGAGGTTCGTGCAAGAGCAGAGAAACAGGCTCGCAACCCCAGAACAGGCGAAATCATCACAGCTCCCGCAGCAAAGGTTCCCGCATTCAAAGCAGGCAAAGCTCTCAAGGACGCTGTCAACAAATAAGAATCTGAAAACTTGGGCATTCCTCGGGTGCCCTTTTTTCATGGAAAGGATTCACCATGCGTCTTGACAAATATCTTAAAGTTTCGCGCCTTATCAAGCGCCGCACCGTCGCAAACGAAGTATGCGACGCGAAGCACGTTTCGGTAAACGGCAAAGTTGCCAGAGCATCGTATGATGTCAAAATCGGCGACGTAATCGAGATACAGATGGGACAGAATCTCTTGAAAGCGGAGGTCCTCAACGTATCTGAACATGCCACAAAAGAGAACGCCGTGCTCATGTACAAGCTTCTCAACTGATTCACCGCGTTTCTAACCGTCTTATCCTTCGGGATAAGGCGGTTTTTATTTGCAATCACCGCCGTTTCACAGCATATAATGTATAAAAATCTCGGGAGTGATTATATGCTGACAGACATTTTTTCGGGACTCCTTTTCTTCGTTCTTCACCTGAGTCCCACGGGATCTTTTCCCCCTCCTCTCTCATCCGCCAGAGAAGCCGAATACCTCGAAAAAGCCTCGAAGGGCGATGCCGATGCCCGAAACCGACTGATCGAACATAATCTGAGGTTAGTGGCACACATCATCAAAAAATACTACTCTTCAAACGATGATCAGGATAACCTCATATCGATCGGCACAATAGGTCTTATAAAGGCGGTCAATACCTTTGATGCCACGAAAGGTGCAAGGCTTGCCACCTATGCCGCACGATGTATCGAAAATGAAATTCTTATGTACTTTCGAAGTCAGAAAAAATCCTCTCAGGACATTTCCATGAGTGAGCCCATTGATATCGACGGCGAAGGAAATCCTCTGACTCTGAGCGATATCATCTGTTGTGACGACACCATAGCAGATGACCTTGATCTTCGTATTAAAAGTGAACAGCTTCACGGCTTTATCGATGAGATAACGGACGGTCGTGAAAAAGAAATAATAATACTTCGCTACGGTCTTTACGGGAATGATATTCACACTCAGCGTGAAGTTGCAAAAAAGCTTCACATTTCACGTTCTTACGTTTCAAGAATAGAGAAAAAAGTATTATCCGACCTTCGAAAAAAATTCAGGTAACACTTTAAAAATAATTGTAATTTACAGCTCTTTATGTTATCATAAAGTATAAAACTCAGGAGGTTTTTTATGAAAACGGTAAAGCCAAACGTCCTTAAAGATATGATGGATCAGTTGGACCGTTATGTCGTTATTCACTCCGTCGAAATTCCCACGTGGACTACCTACGACGGTCAGTACCTCGGCGGCGGTAAATATGAATTCTACAAAGAAACGGAAACTGCCATCAACGTCGGTGACCGCTGGTTTGCACGATATGACTCTGCACGTATTTTCCGTGCAAAAGCGGTACTTCCGAAGGAATTCGTTGACCAAAAGATTTATCTTCACGTCGATTTCGGCGGCGAATCTCTTGTACGTGTAAACGGAAAAATCATCGGCTCCATAAGCTCCCGCGAAAACAGCGGTTGGATCTGCCGTGACGTTGTTCCTCTCCCCCTGTCTACAGTTACAGCCCCCGATCAGGAGTTCGAGATAGAACTCGAATCCTGTGTCGATTCGGGCGGATTCTGCGACGAAGCAATGGCAGGTGCCAAGGAAAAGGAATATCAGATTACAAAAGCCGCCTTCATCGCGGTTGATCCCGTCTGCGAAAAATTTGTCCACGACACCGAAACCGTCTGGGAAGCTTTAAAGAGCATCAAGGACGAGTTTATCAAGAACAAGGTTTATATTGCACTCGACGATGCGCTCCACATGGTCGATTACGATTTCGATGACGAAACAGTCCGTAAATCCATCAAAGAAGCATCCGCTTTTCTCGATTCTGCACTCTCAAAGATTCCTCACCTTCCCCCTTCCGACGTCATCATGGACGGTCACAGCCACATCGACGTTGCATGGCTGTGGAGAATTCAGGAAAGTGAACGCAAGGCGGCACGTACCTTCTCAAACAACCTCGCATTAATGGATATCTACTCCGAGTTCACCTTTACTCAGAGTCAGGCGATCCTCTACGATATGATCAAACGCCTTTATCCCGAAATCTACGAGCGTATCCGCGAAAAGGTTAAAAACGGTCAGTGGGAAATCGTCGGCAACGTATGGGTTGAGTGTGACACCAACATAGCCTCGGGTGAAGCCATGATACGTCAGCTCCTTTACGGACGCGAATTCTTCATGAAGGAATTCGGTGTTTCTTCCGATACTTACTGGCTCCCCGACTGTTTCGGATTCTCTCATGCACTTCCCCAGATTATCAAGCGAAGCGGTATGAAATACTTCATCACCTCCAAGCTTCGCAGTCAGGATACAAACAGATTCCCCCATACGCTCTTCCGCTGGAAGGGTGCCGACGGCTCCGAGATCATTGCTTATAATCAGCGTTCTCACTATCAGGGCGACTACACTCCCGATCAGATATGCGAAACCACCTTCTGCAACGATCAGAAAGAATTTGCCGACGGCGTGTCCTTCGGTATGTTCGGCTACGGTGACGGTGGCGGCGGCTGTACCTACAAGATGCTGGAAAACGCAATGCGCCTTAAAAACTTCCCCGGACTCCCCTCTTCTCACATGGGACATCCGTCCGAGTTCTTCTCGAAGGTATCCGAGGATGCCGAAAACCTTCCCGTTTACAACGATGAGCTCTACTACGAAAACCACAGAGGCACATATACCAGTCAGTCATTCATAAAAAAGGGTAACCGCAAGGGTGAATTTCTTCTCAGCCGTGCAGAAATGGCTGCCGTCTTCTCGGGAGAAGGTTACGACAAGGAACATCTCGAAGAGCTCTGGAGAACTCTTCTCAAAAATCAGTTCCATGACATTCTCCCCGGCACTTCCATTCACGAAGCAATCGAAGACTGCCGTCCCGATTATGAAATGATAATGAAAGACGGCACGGCACTTTTTGACGGTGCCGTAAAATCCGCAAACGCGAAAATCTGTGTCGACAGTGACGGTGTTGTCGTCTGGAACTTCAACGGCTTTACTTCTTCCTCACCCGTCACCGCCGAGGTCCCGAAAGGCACTGTCGGTATTGAGGGCTGTCCCTCTCACGTTTTCGAAAAGGACGGCAAAACCTACGTTTCATTCATTGCAGATGCAGTTCCTTCCATGGGCTATAAGCTGTTCAGATTCGGTAACGGTACAGCTTCAGCTCTCACTGCCTCCACGGCAATTCTCGAAAACGAAAAGCTCCGTGTCGAAATTGATGAAAACGGTGAGCTTTCTTCCGTTTTTGACAAAAAGAATTCCCGTGAGGTACTTACTGCAAAGGGCAACACTCTTACGGTATTCATCGACAAGTGTGTTCATGAAACCGCATGGAATCTCGAACAGAACTACGAAAAGAAATCGTGGCCTCTCACGGATGCTGTCAGCATTGAGCTGAAAGAGCACAACAGCGTCAGAAGCGTTGTCCGTGTAAAGCGTAAATTCAATAAATCCGAAATCACTCAGGACATCATTCTTTACAGCGGTGCGGATCACATTGATTTCGACACGACGGTTGACTGGCACGAAAGTGACAAGGTGCTTAAAGCCGCTTTCCCCGTGTCCGTTCTCAATACGGAGGCTTCCTTCGAAATCGCTCACGGTGCAATCAAGCGTCCCACTCACCGTAACAACTCCTACGATGCCGCAAAATTTGAACAGTGCGCCCATAAATGGGCAGACCTTTCCGAAGGCGACTACGGTGTAAGTATTCTCAACGACTGCAAATACGGTCACGACATCAAGGATAACGTTATGAGAATCACTCTCATGCGTGCCCCCACCTGTCCTGATACAGTCGGTGATCACGGTATCAGCACTTTCGTTTACAGCCTTTATCCGCACAGCGGTACATGGCAGAATTCCGATACGGTCAAAAACGCTCTCTCGCTCAACGTTCCGCTTTCGGGCTATTACGTCACGGCAAACAGCGGTACACTGCCTGCCGAATTCTCCTTCATTTCGGCAGACCGAAGCGACATCGTCATCGATGCCGTAAAGAAGGCTCAGGACGGCAACGGCATCATAATCCGTCTTTATGAAGCTTTGCAGAAGAGAGGCACCGTAAACCTCACCGTAAATCTTCCGTACTCAAATGTTTGCGAATGTAATCTCATGGAAGAAAATGAATCCGAAATCGAAACCGACGGCAACTCCTTCAGCTTCTCCATCCGTCCGTTCGAAGTAAAAACGTTCAGACTTTATTGAAAGGAAGAATAACATGAAAAAACGTCTTTTAAAATTAACCTCGTTTATTTTAAGCCTCACCCTCGTTTTCACAATGACATTTATTACTCCTTCGGCAAACACGGTTTCAGCTCAGTCCGAAAATTTTGCTTCAAGCGTTTTTGACGGTTTTCTGTCCGTCGTTTGCAGAGCACTCGACACCGTTCTCGACGTTATCCTCAATGCCGTCGTAGCCGTTGTTCCTCAGTCAAAAGGATATGCCAAACTCTCTGAGTATAAAAGCGAAAACTTTTACAGCGGTACGGAAGAATTCCTCGATGAAGCCGCCGACGATGCAGTGTGGAGTCTCGGCTACTCCCAGAGAATTCTCACTCCCGTTGACCTTAAAGACGGCAAATACCACATGGGCGGTTTCGCCGTCGCCAACAAGATCGTCGATAAATTCGACGACATCAAGGTTCGCACAGTCTGTCTTGACGACGGAAGCGGTCGCGGAAAGGTTCTCTTCTCGGTAATCGATGCTATCGGTATCTCTAACACCGACGTCAGAAAAATCCGTGCCATGCTTTCCGATTTTGCAAAGGAAAACAACATCGTCAGCATAAACGTCAGTGCAACTCACACTCACAGCGGTATCGACACTCAGGGTATCTGGGGCGTTTTCGGCAAATTCGGTGACGATCCCATGAATATTCTCAGAGCAATTTTCCCGAGAATCACAAACAGCTACGGCGTCAAGGGTGTAGACGAAGGCTTCATGAAGAATGTATTCGCTCTTACCGTTGAATCCATGAAGGAAGCTTGCGATTCCATGACCGAAGGTGATCTTTTCTACTGCGAAAAAGACGGCACTCAGTACTTTGATTACAGAAAAGATCCCGCCAACTTCATCGGCACCGTTTCAAGACTTCGTTTTGATCCGTATGTAAACCACGATGACAATGCCGACAACGACGTAATGCCTACCATCATCACCAACTTCGGCTGTCACCCCGAAACCGTCGGTTTTGCAACCGACGACAACCCCGGCAACATCATGTCTGCCGACTTCGTTCCCTACATGGAAAAAGTCCTCAACGATGCAGGCTACAACATGCTTTTCATCCAGGGTGCTATCGGTGCCATGATAACGGCAAATAACCACTATTCGAATGACGGACTTCCCCTTGTACGTTATCAGACCGCCGTACGTCAGGGTGAAGAATACGGCTATTTCCTTCTCGGCATGACTCTTACCGAAGAAGAATGTATTGCAGAGGTTGTCGACAAGGAAAGAGAACAGAAAGACCTCGAAACACTCGGCGAAAATGCTGACAGCTACACACCGTGGTACGAAAACTGGGAAAAGGTAAACGAAGAAAAGCTTGATCCCATCCTCAATGTTGTTCACACGGAAGAGATCGTCTACATCGACAACCCCGTTGTAAAGCTCATCGGAAAACTCGGTGTTACGACAAATGAGCTTCTCAAGGACCGCCTCGGCAGATTCTATGTAGTCACGGAAATCGGATATCTCGAAATCGGCAAGACGGTAAAAGCCCTCCTCAGTCCCGGCGAAACAAATCCTGAATTTGTTCTCGGCGGCCGCACCATGGAAGCCTCGACTTCTCTTCACCGCAAGGATTTCGAATACGAGCCGCTTCTTACATACTTCGACGAAACAGATCATCTTCTCGTTTTCGATGAAATGAACGATGCCGCCGGCTACATCAATCCCGACAACGACTACGCACTTCTCGTTGTACGCTTCTGGGACGGATCATTTGCCTTCAACGCAAACGCTTTCCTCTTCTCGTTCTCAAGCGATATCGGATCTATTCTTATCGGCAACTTCCTCGATCTCGTCAATGCCAACAAATAAAAACGTTTGTGAATGAGGTACGCTTATGCTTAAAAAAAGATTTTTGAAATTAGGCGAATTTGCGGCATCCGGCTTATACGAAGAGCCCGACAGAAGCCTCTTCTACCGAAAAGCCCTCGGTATACGCAGATTTTTCGAAAACTGCGATCTGGCAGAATATAACGGAAAACCGCTGTATCCTTCGGGCATCATTTCTCAGAAAATGAGTGTTTCGACAGGCTACATGACAGGTCTTACCTTCGGTAATTTCAAGTACAAAGAATCTGATCCCGAACTCTACAAGTGCCTTTCTGACGATTTCTGCCGTTACCACTCGACGGTACCGAAAGACCACACAGTAACGGGAAATATGTATACCCATTCAATGCCCAATTACGAGAGAATACTCAGCGAGGGATTACTTTCATATATCGGCAGAATCGAAAAAATCGAAGATGACGATATGCGTGAAGGTCTGCTTCACGTTGTAGCGGGTATCCGTCGTTACATCGAAAGGTGTACAGACTATCTGAAATCGGTTTCCGCCGACGAAAAACTCATCAACGCTTTGCAGAAAGTCCCTCTCTACCCCGCCGAAACAATTTACGAAGCAATTCTTTCTTGGAACTTTGTTCTGTATCTCGACAACTGCGACAATCTCGGCTGTCTTGCAAACGGATTACGTCCATACTACAACGGCGAGGACATAGTTCCCCTCCTTGAAAATCTGTACGACAACCTCGACATCAATAACGGCTACTCAATGGCAATGAACAGTGACTGTCCTTCGCTGACAGTCCAGTGCCTTAAAGCCGCTCACGGCAGACGCCGTCCGATGATTGAGCTTCTCGTAGACAACGCCACTCCCGAGGAGGTCTGGACGGCAGCCTTTGAAACCATCAGAACAGGCGGTCAGCCCGCTTTCTACAACAGAAAAACACTTTTTGATTCATTGCAGAAGCGCTTCCCGAATGTCAGAGATGAGGATATTCAGCATTTCTGCGGCGGCGGCTGTACCGAAACCATGTTCACGGGACTTTCGAATGTAGGCTCCGTCGATGCCGGCATTCACCTTCTTATGATTCTCGAGGATATTCTTCACAGTTCCCTGACATTTGAAAGCTTCGAAAACCTGTATTTTACTTTTATTTCACAAGTCGGCAAAACGGCTGACACGGTAATGAAAGAAATCAGTAATTCACGTGAGCTTCGTGCAAAGTACAATCCTCTTCCGATGCGTACGCTGTTTGTCGATGACTGTATCGCAAATCAGACGGAATTCAACGCAGGAGGTGCAAGATACGGTTGGAGTATAATCAATTTTGCCGGGCTTATCAACACCATTGATTCTCTTCTCTCCATCAAGACACTCGTTTACGATGAAAAGAAATACACGTTGAAACAGCTCGTTGAGCTTCTCGACAAAGACGACGATGCTTTTCTCCGTGAGTGTATATCTCTTCCGCTCTCCTACGGCAGAGATATCGACGAGGTCAACGAATTCTCTCACCGACTCAGCCACGATCTCTTTACGATGACCGAGAGAGGAACTCTCCTCTTCGGCGAAGGCTTTCTCTCCGCCTCCATACAGTTCCAGACTCAGGCTGCGGCAGGAAAGAGAATCGGTGCAACTCCCGACGGCCGTCACAAGGCGACTCCGCTTTGCGATTCGCTTGCCGCAATTTTCGGCAAGGACAGCGACGGTCCGACTGCTCTTCTCAACAGCATAACGGCACTCGATCTGAAAAATGCTCTCGGCACCCCCGTTGTAAGCTTCAACCTTCCCTCTCAGTTCGACGACGACATTCTGAAAGCGCTGATTCTCGGCTACATCAACAATGACGGTATTCAGCTTCAGATTACATATGCCTCGAAGAAAGAACTTCTTGATGCTTATGAAAATCCGCATCTGCACGACAACCTCATAGTACGTGTAGGCGGCTATTCGGAGTATTTCAACCGACTGCCCGACGACCTCAAGCGCATGATAATAAACAGAACTATTCAGAGTGAGGGTGTCATGTGAACGGAAACATCTTGAACATAACGAGATTCTGCACCGATGACGGTCCCGGAATCAGAACAACCGTGTTCTTAAAGGGCTGTCCTCTTTCGTGTCTGTGGTGTCACAATCCCGAATCCCGATATCAAAAATGCGAAATTCTCTACGATGCCGAAAAATGCGTTTCTTGCACCCTATGCTCTCAGCTTTGTAAAAACGGATGTCATACTTTCAATGACTCACATTCGTTTCAGAAGGATTTATGCACCTCTTGCGGACTTTGCACAAAAAGCTGTCCGTCGAAGGCTTTGCAGATTTACGGAAAATCCGCTTCCGTCGAGGAAGTCATGGCACGTATAAAAAAGGATGCCGTCTTTTATTCATCCTCGGGCGGCGGTGTAACCGTATCGGGCGGTGAGCCCTTATTTCAGGCGGATTTCACCGCAGAAATTCTAAAGAAATGCCGTAATGAGGGCATTCATACGGCGATAGAAACCTCGGGATTTTCAAATAAAGACACCTTTCTGTCTGTAATCAGACACTGCGACCTCGTTTTGTTCGACATAAAAGAAACCGACCCTCAGAAGCATATTCGCTTTACGGGCGTTCCTTCCGATGTGATTTTTGAAAATCTCGCTCTTTTGGACAACCTTCACATTCCGTTTCTCATACGTGCACCGATAATTCCGACACTCAACGACCGTGAGGACCACTTCAAAACCCTTCGAAAGCTCTCAAAGAGCCTTCAAAACTGCCTCGGAGTACAGATAATGCCGTACCACACTCTCGGCAGCTACAAATACTCTCAGCTTCAAGAAGAGTATCCCTTGTCGGATATAAAAGAACCCTCCAAGGAAGAGTCGGCACGTTGGCAGTCGTACGTAGGTACATTTTCTTACAAATAAGCAAAAGTCGATGAAAATTCACTTCGAATAATCATCGACTTTTTGTTTTAATCATTTTGAAAGATATTCGGAAAGCTTTGATATATCAAGGCTTTCTTTGTCTTTTGAGAAGCCGTAAAGGACTTCCAGCATCTGTCTGCATCCGCCTTCCGAGTCACTTTCCGCGTTTATTGCAATAACGGGATCATGTACGCTCAGTCGCACCAGAATCCAGCCGTTTCCGCAAGTCTTATCGGTTGAAAAACGCATTCCCTCGAAGTTGTCCTCCGCCTTCGTGTAGCCGTCAAGACGTGATGCGTACTCCGTCCATTCTTCAATAAAACGCTTGCCCGACTCCTTGAAATCCTCCGTCAGTATCCTGAAACGCACCTCTTTTTCCTCAAGAGGCACTCTGAGTCCGTCAAGCATATCCTCTATTCTCTTGTTCTCCTTGCCGAGAAGCGCCATTCGGATTATTATCTTCGTCACAAGATATGCACCGTCATCGAGATTGTAATTATCACGGAAAGCTGCGTGTCCCGACGTTTCAATGGCAAGAGGACAGTTGATTCCGCTTTTATTCAGCTCCGCCATCTTGTTGATGACGTTTTTGTAGCCCCGCTTAAACCGAAGATGCTTACCGCCAAGCGACTCTATAAACTCTCTGAGCCCGTCCGATGTTACGGAATCGGTAACGACCGTACCGCCCTCATTATTTTCGAGTGCAATACACGAAGCCAGTGCGATAAGACGGTTTCTGTTTATCTCTTCGCCGTCCCTGCCGACACAGCCCGCTCTGTCCACATCCGTATCAAATATAATTCCGAGATCCGATTTGCTGTCAAGTGTCGCCTGCGACGCCATCTGCATCGCCGTTTTATCCTCGGGATTCGCAACGTGATTCGGGAATGTGCCGTCGGGCTCCAGAAATCTGCTGCCCGATATGTCGGCACCGAGAGGCAAAAGAACATCGGTCGCATAAAATCCTCCTACGCCGTTTCCTGCGTCAACCGCTATCTTGTAGCCCGTGAGCGGCTTGTCGTAATCTTCGGCATTAACCTCTCTTTTGATCATTTCACGAAGGTCCGATGCGTATATCGCCATGAAGTCAACACTTCTTGCACTTGTGCCTTCCGAGTCCTCGAAATCGCCGATTTCCGCTTTTTTCAGAATGTACTCGATGTCGGAAGAATCAAGCCCGCCGTCCCTCGTAAAGAATTTCAGTCCGTTCTTGTCCATGGGATGATGACTCGCCGTTATCTGCACCGCACCGTCACACGGCAATTTCAGAGTAGTCATAAACATCGAAGGCGTTGAAGAAAGTCCGCAATTTATGACACTGACACCCATCGAAATCAATGCCGACGTTACCGCACCGTCAATACGCTCCGACGAAACTCTCGAATCGTGTCCCACGGATACCGTAAGCTCTTTTTTTCCGCATTTATTCCGAAGCCAACAGACGAAGCCCTTCGCCATCAGTCGGACCTGTTCATCGCCGAGATACAGAGGATCGTTGATATCGCCGAACCCGATGCCTCGGATATCCGTTCCGCTTTTGAATCCCATCCAGTTTATACTCATTTTTCTTCCCCTCTTAAAACTTCCTGCGCCGCCAAAAGGATTCCGATTTTCGCACTGTGGAAGTTGAGTCCGCCCTGCATCCATACCGCATACGGCTCACGCAAGGGGGCATCGGCAGACAGCTCGATTGATGATCCGAGTATAAACGCACCTGCCGCCATGATAACCTTGCTGTCGTAGCCGGGCATTTCCCACGGCTCGGGCACAACGAATGAATCTACGGGCGATCCGCTCTGAAGTCCCTTGCAGAAATTAATCAGCGTTTCACTCTTTCGAAGCTTCAATGCCTGAATTATATCGAATCTGTCCTCCGAGGATGTCGGTGTTGTTTCGTATCCCATTTCTTCGAACAGTGCCGCCGTAAAGACGGCCGTTTTGAGTGCTTCACCCGTGACGTGGGGTGAATTGAAAAGTCCCATGAAGAGGTTGCGATTCATTCCGAGAGTTGCACCGACTTCGGAACCGAGTCCCGGAGTCGTCATTCTGTATGAGCAAAGCTCGACGAGTTCTTCTTTGCCCGCTATGTAACCGCCGTTCTTTGCAAGTCCGCCGCCCGGATTTTTAATGAGTGAGCCTGCAATTATGTCGGCGCCGACGGCTAACGGCTCATTCTTTTGCACAAACTCGCCGTAGCAGTTATCTACCATTATCCATGCGTTGCTGTTTTCCTTTGCAACCTTTATTATATCCCCGATTTCCTCGACCGAAAGACTGCTTCGAAGAGAATATCCCCGTGAACGCTGAATGTAGACAAGCTTTACATCCTGACGGAGAAGCGCTTCCTTAATGGCTTCAAGATCGGGTTTTTCGTCCTTCAGGGGTACTTCGTCGTACTTTACTCCGAAGTCGATGAGCGATCCTCTGCCCTTCTCACCCGTAATTCCGATGGACGGACAGATTGTATCGTACGGTGTTCCCGTTACGGAAAGCATGACGTCGCCCGGTCTTAAAAGTCCGAAAAGTGCCACGGTAAGCGTATGTGTACCGCAGGCAAAGCTGTGTCGTACAAGTGCACTCTCGGCTCCTACCGACTGTGCAAACACCTTGTCCAGCGTTTCGCGGCCGTTGTCACCGTAGCCGTAGCCCGTGCTTTCACCGAAATGCGCCTCACTGACTCTGTTGTCGATAAAAGCCCTCAAAACCTTTTGCTGGTTGTATTCCGTTGTCTTATCGATGCTTATTAATCTGTCGGCAATTTTTCCGCTTGCCTTTTCGCTTAAATCCAGTATTCTTTTATCAATATCAAAAAAGCTCATAAACTCCACTCTCCGTTTCTTTCAAACCCTAACGACTCGTAAAATCCGACACGGTGCTCTTTGCAAAGAATGTTAACCGTTTTGTCTTTGTCGCACAGCATCAGCACAAGGTCACCTGCAGAGCCTTTACCCCTGAATTCGGGACTTGTGGCGACTGCTCCGAGATATACGGAATCCTCCGTTATAAACAGTGCCGATGCGGTCGAAATAACCCGTCCGTCCTGCTTTACGCAAAGTGTCTTTGACACTCCTTTTTTATCACGAAGGGCTATGTCGGAAAGCCATTCTCCGTATTCTCCGAGGTCGAAATCACATTCTTTTAAAAGAGCATATACTTTTTTATATTCGAATTCCGCATCGTCATTTTTAAGTATGCCGTCTTTACGTCTTATATCGCGTGACGGCTTTTTGAATCTCATTACGCTTCCGCTGCTGTTCTCTTCAATTGAAAGCTTCTCTCTGACACCCTTATCACAAAGAAGGCTCCCGTATCCGAGAAACTGCAGAAACTGTGCTATTTCGTCAAAATCGGCACCGTCGTCACAGCATAACGTAACGTCCGAAAACACCTTGCCTATTACTGCCGTTGCGCTTCCGTCTATTGTCTGAACATAGAACATTGCCGTTTCCATGTTGTTGCCGTACACATTGAGATACGCTTTTATGCGTGTACCGAAAACATCTTTTTTGCAAAAATCGCCGATATATTCGACTGTATTCTTAATCACGGGAAAACACTCCCGTCATACACTCTGCAAGACGTCTGCACGACAGAAAATCCTCTTCGTTTATCACACATGACGGTGAATGAAGATATCTGCACGGCACCGATATCGCAAGCACCTTTACTCCGCCTGCCGCCGAAGTGATTACTCTTGCATCGTTTCCGCCTGCAATAACTGTTTTTGTCTGTGCCTTGATACCGTTTTTCTCTGCTTCATCAAAGGCTTTTTTATAAAGCTCTCTCGGATAAACAGTTCCGTTATCCATCATGGATACTACCGCTCCGCCGCCGAGAGTACAGACTTTTTTCTCTCCCGATACACCGTCGATATCTGCCGCCGTTGTAGCTTCAAGCACTATCGCTATATCGGGATTTATGCTGTATGCAGCATTGACGGCTCCCGAGGTGCCCGTTTCTTCCTGCACGGTAAAAGCAAACCATGTATCGAAGGGAAGCTCTTTTTCCAGCATACTGAGCATTATCGCACAGCCTGCTCTGTCATCAATTGCTCTGCCCTTTATAAAACCGTCACCGAATTTCACAAAATCCGAGTCAAAATAAGCATAATCTCCGGGAAGAACATATCTCTCGGCTTCCTTTTTCGAGGTTGCTCCGATGTCTATATAAAGGCTGTCCTTCGACGGATAATTTTTCTCTTCGTCGTCGCTCAGAAGATGTGTGGGCTTTACTCCGATAATTCCCGATATCTTCTTTTCTCCGACAACAACTCTTTTTCCGACGAGTGCCGAAACGTTGATTCCGCCCACGTTGGAGAATTTCAGAAAGCCTTTTTCCGTAATGTAAGTCACTATCATGCCAACTTCGTCCATGTGTGCCGAGAGCATGACTTTTTTGTCGGGGCGTTCTTTGCCCTTTTTGAATACGAGAAGATTCCCTCTTTTGTCAACGGTCGTTTCCGCTTCTTTCGGAAGCTTCGAAATTATATACTCTCGGATTTCTTCTTCTCTTCCCGATGCTCCGTAGAGGGAGCAAAGCTCTTTCAAAGTATTAATCAAGCCCCGGATCCCCCTTTCTCGACATATAAAGCCAGAAGCTGTGCCGTATTTTCAATATCCGACAGCCTGCACATCTCGATTGCCGTGTGCATATTTCTTATCGGTACGGAAACAAGCCCCACCTTGCGACCGCTCTTTGAGCGTGCATAATCCTCGGTGTTGGTACCCGTTCTTCCGCCCATTATTTCCGTTTCGTAGGGAATACCGTTTTCCTTCGCCAGAGAAATCAGTCTGTCGCTGACACTCTTTGAGATAACGGGAGATATTCCGACAAGCGGTCCCGAACCGAGAGGCTTTCCTTTTTCGTCGGAAACATCGGGGCACGTTGCAAAGCTTACGTCGACCGCTATCGCCGTGCCTGCATTGCTCGTGTAGGCTCCCGTCATGGCACCCGCACCCGTCACTTCCTCCTGAACGGAAAATACCACGGTTACGTCCTTTTTGCAATTTCTTTCTTTCAATATCGAAAGTGCACGAAGAATTGCCGCCACACCCGCTCTGTCATCAACGGACGGCGCCGTTACGTGATCCGACAGAAGCTGTCTTTCGCTCGGAATAAACGTTACTCTGTCGCCGACAGATATTATTTCGCGTGCTTTCTCTCCGCTCATTCCGATATCAACCGATATATCCTGCCATTTCGGCACGCTCTTTTCATCCTTCGAAAGATGAGGCGGTACGGAAGTTATGATGCCGTAAACATCTCTTTTTCCGTTTACCACCACCTCGTGCGAAGAAAGAACTCTCATATCCGTTCCTCCGCACTTGCTTACCTTTATAAATCCTTCATCTGTTATCGCTGTTACGATCATTCCGATCTGATCAATATGCGCATCAAGCAAAACGGCATCTTCGCTGTCGGACATTTCTCCGATAACGTTACCGAGTGCATCTGTACGGACCTTCATATACTTCGACAGCTCTTCTTTCGCTATATCTGCCGCGGAAGATTCGTTTCCCGATACACCCTTTCCGCCGATAAGCTTCGATAACAGCTCATGTACTTCTCTTGTATCTGTCACTTTACTATACTCCCTTGCTTCGATACGGATTTTCGGATAAGTGCTCCGCCCGATACCGGGAACGGCACTCTGAATTTGAATTTCATCATCGGGTGAGGCACCGATTCAAGGCTTTCTCCGTCCTCACTTTGAAGATCCGTTACCGTCACTTCAACGGGAGGCTTGCCCTTTTCAAGTATCTCCAGAACGTCACCGCAGAAAAACTTGTTTCTCTGCTGACAGTGCAGAAACTCACCGTCATAAAACTCTGCAACCGCCGAAGTTTCGTAATATCTTCTGTATATTCCGTCATAGAATATCTCGGCATTTTCTTTCGGATGTCCGAAGAAGAATCCCGTACAGTATTCACGGTGGCTCACCTTGTAGACTTCATCGAGTATCCACTGCTCGGGCACGTAATCGGGTGACGGATTTTTAAGATACCCGTCAATCGCCTGACGGTACGCATTGACAACCACCGAAACGTAATACGACGATTTCGCTCTGCCTTCAATCTTGAAGCTCGTAACGCCCGCTTCGACAAGCTCGGGGATATGGCGGATCATGCACATATCTCTTGCATTGAGAATAAATGTACCGTCATCATCTTCGCCGACGGGGAAGTATTCGCCCGGTCTTTTTTCTTCAAGCAGACGGTATGTCCATCTGCACGGCTGTGAACAGTCGCCTCTGTTGGAATCTCTGCCCGTCAGATAGTTGGAAAGCAGACATCTGCCCGAAAACGATACACACATGGCACCGTGAATAAAACATTCGATTTCGAGATCCTCGGGGGTATTCTCTCTTATTGTGCGAATATCCCGAAGTGACAGCTCTCTTGCCGGAATAATTCGTGTAGCTCCCAGCGAATAAAAAGCGTTTGCCGCAGCATAGTTGGTTATTCCCGCCTGAGTCGAAATATGAATATCAACTCCCGGGGCATTCTTTTTGATAAGCTCCAGCGTACCGAAATCGGTTGCTATGAAAGCATCTATTCCGCACTCCTTCGCTTTCGGCAAAAACTCTTCCATCTGCGGTATCTCGTTATTTCTCGGAAGAGTATTGCACGTCAGATAAACCTTGACGTTGCTTGCATGAGCCAGTTCCACCGCTTCCTTAAGCTGTTCAAACGTAAAATTTGCCGGAGCAGTACGCATTCCGAACTGCGTTCCGGCAAGGTAAACCGCATCTGCTCCGAAATGTATTGCATTACGGAGTGCTTCCATATCTCCTGCCGGAGCCAAAAGCTCCGGCACCTTAATCTTTTCCGTCAAAACATTCACTTCCCGTTATCTTGCGTTATTCAGTATTATTTCATTTCTGTATCTGTTGTGCTCAGCATTCGTCTTTGCAAGATAAATCTCGCCGTTCTTGTCATGCTGGAAGAAATAGTAATCGGTATCTTCGGGATTCAATGCAGCCTCAATGGCATTGATCGAGGGATTACAGATAGGTCCCGACGGCAATCCTTCGCACATATACGTGTTGTAATACTGTCTGTACGTATCCGCCTTGCCTTTTCCTATCGCCGGCACAACGCTGTTCGTGATATAGTCACCCGTAGAGTCACAGTCAATCGTCGGATATGCCACCCGATTGTTGAGTCGGTTGTGGATTACGGAAGAAATCACTCTCATCTGTTCCCGGTTTGCCGCTTCTTTTTCAATAATCGATGCAATCGTTATCACTTCGTCAATCGACAGATTCATCGCGTTCGCCTTGGCGGTATATTCATCCTTCCACTTATTCTGGAACTGTGTCAGGAACGTTTCGATAACCGTCGAAGCATTCGAATCAACAAAGAATTCATACGTATCGGGGAACAGATAACCTTCAAGCAACAGATGTCGTTTTACACTGTTGTTCTGCTTGGCACTGCTTAAAAAATCATAGTTGAAGTTTACATTTTCGACAGTGTCGTACAGGTAATCCTTGTCGCACACCTCGTATTTTTCAAGCTTTGCAAATATCTTTTCGACCGTCCAGCCCTCGGGGAATATAAGCTTCACCGTTTCCGCACTCATCTGGCTCTTCTTGACTCTGTTGAGCATTCCTTCAAGCCCCATGTTCGCCTTGACATTTACAATTCCCGTTACATACTCGGGCTCCTTGGATTTTCGTATCTTGCTCTCGAAGTCATAGAAAATCTTGCAGAAAAACGGTCTTTTGATAAGATCCGCACCCGCCAGAACATCAATCACCTCGTACGTCGTCGCATTTTCGGGAATTTCAACGGTAACCGTCTTCTGCTCTCTGCCTATTGCCAGGATGTCGTTAACCGTGGATATTCCTATTCCCGAAAGAACTGCCGTACATATAATTATCGACAGAAGCACCTTCAACGATGCCGAAAGATATGAACCCTTCTTCTTTTTCTTGCCCTTCTGCGGTGT
>JAZSPN010000048.1:0-7723 GCA_045537495.1 Acutalibacteraceae bacterium | reverse complement strand
CCGAAGTCTTTTAATTCTTCCTCTATGCCCGAGAGTCTTTCCTTGTACTGAGTTTTGTTAAGCTTGTCGCTCTTTGTCATCACGACCGCAAACGGTATCTCGTGATACTTTAAAAACTCCATCATCGAAAGATCGTCCGCCGTAACGGGATGTCGCATATCGGTAAGCTGTACAACCAGTCTTATATCTCTGCCCGTACGGAAGTAATCCTCCATAAGCTGTCCCCAACGCTTTTTTTCATCCCTTGCAACTTTTGCATACCCGTATCCCGGAAGGTCAACAAATCTGACGTTTTCGCCCTTATAAAAGTTGATCGTTGCCGTCTTGCCGGGGACCGAGCTTACTCGTGCAAGGTTTTTTCTGTTGAGAAGCTTATTGAGAAGTGATGATTTTCCTACGTTGCTTCGTCCTGCAAATGCTATTTCGGGCATATCGGATTCCTTAAGCTGTGCCGACACTCCGAACGAGGTTTCAAAGTCGAATTTATCGTATCTCAAAATTATCACCTCTCGCCAGTATGGTATGATGTGAATTGCCTTTTGTTTCGGTCGGGATAACCGCACTCTTTCTGATAACCGCTTCGTGCTTTTCCAGTGCCGTTTCCAGTACCGTATCTATGTTGTCCGCCGTGACGAATCGGATGTTTTCCCTGACTTTTTCATCGACCTCGGAAAGATCGGCTTCGTTTTCCTTCGGGATTATTACGGTGCTGATTCCCGCTCTGTAAGCCGCCATCGTCTTTTCGCGAAGACCGCCTATCGGCAATACTCTGCCCGTCAGTGTTACTTCGCCCGTCATGGCGACCGTTCCGTTAACGGGAATTCCCGTCAATGCGGACACAAGCGATGTCGTTATCGTTACACCTGCCGACGGTCCGTCCTTCGGTACCGCTCCGTCGGGAACATGAATATGTATGTCACGGTTTTTGTAAAACTCTGTATCTATTCCGAGTTTCAGCGCTCTTGAACGGACACAGCTGATTGCCGTTTTTGCCGATTCTTTCATAACATCGCCGAGTGAGCCCGTAAGCTCCGTCTTGCCCGTGCCTTCCAGCACCGCAACCTCGACTTTCAGCATATCTCCGCCAACCGCTGTCCATGCAAGTCCGTTTGTTACACCGATTTCACTTTTAAGCGAACAGACCTCGTCCTTGTACTTTTTCGGTCCGAGAAGCTCTTCGAGTGAATTTTCCGTAACGGTTATCTTCTCTTCTCCGTCTGCAACCTTCACGGCACACTTTCGGCAAAGTTTTGCAATTTCTCTTTCAAGTGAACGGCAGCCCGCCTCTTTTGTGTATCCGTCAATAATTGCACGAATTGCTCCGTCGCGGATTTTAAGCATCTTCGAATTCATTCCGTGCCGCTCTGTCTGTTTCGGAATAAGATGCCGCTTCGCTATATTGAATTTTTCTTCGTGAGTATAGCTTCCGAGTTCTATAATCTCCATTCTGTCAAGAAGCGGTCCCGGTATCTTTGACGCATCGTTAGCCGTCGTTATAAAGAAGACCTTGCTCAGATCAAACGGAATCTCTATATAGTGATCTCTGAAAGTATTGTTCTGCTCGCTGTCAAGCACTTCAAGAAGTGCCGACGACGGATCGCCCTTGTAATCGTTGCCCAGCTTGTCCACTTCGTCAAGAAGCATCAGCGGATTGATGCTTCCCGCCTGCTGCATCGCATTGATTATTCTTCCGGGCATGGAGCCTATATATGTCTTTCTGTGTCCTCTTATCTCGGCTTCGTCATGAACTCCGCCCAGTGACAGACGCACATATTTTCTGCCCATTGCACTTGCAACGGAACGTGCAACCGACGTTTTTCCGACTCCGGGAGGTCCGACAAGACAAAGTATCTGTCCCTTGATATCGGGTGCAAGCCTTCTGACCGCCAGAGTTTCTATAATGCGGTCCTTAACCTTTTCCATTCCGTAATGGTCACGGTCAAGCACACGCCGCGCCGCTTTAAGATCAAGCTTGTCCTTGGTTTCCGTCTTCCAGGGAAGCGAAAGACAGGTTTCAAGGTATGTACGCGAAACAGCACTCTCGGGTGACTGCGGTGACATTCTGTCGAGTCTGTCACATTCCGAAAGAAGCTTCTTTTCCGCCGACTCGGAAAGCGAAAGATCTCTGATCTTTTTTCTGAAGCCTTCCACCTCTTCCTCCGCATTGACAGAGTCGCCAAGCTCGGAAGAGATAACCTTCATCTGCTCTCTGAGGTAATACTCTCTTTGATTTTTATCTATCTGAGTCTGCACCTTGTCGCTTATTGCATCCTCAAGCTGCAATATCTTGCATTCTCTTTCAATGAGAACACACAGCATCTGCAAGCGCTTATACGGATTAAGCTCCTGGAGAACAGCCTGCTTATCTTCAAAATTAATAAGTATGTTTCCCGCTATGTAATCGGAAAGCTTTCCCGCTTCTCTTTCGCCAAACACCGTAAGCATTACGTCGTGCGGTAAGTCGGGCACGTAATTTGCATACTCGCTGAATCTGTCCCTGACCTGGCGGATAAGCGCTTCTCCCCGAAGCCTCGTATCGCTTCGTGATGAGGCTGTATGACAGAAGCTGATTTCGCCCGCAAGATAGGGCTCGTTTCTTGTGAGTCTTTCGAGTTTGGCACGTTTTTTGCCCTCGATAACAACCCGTATACCGTCGTCGCCCGGAAGCTTCAATATCTGACGAACCGATGCCGTAACACCCACTTTGAAAATATCGTCTTCACCGGGATCATCGGTCATAACACTTTTTTGCGCAACAAGGAAAAGCCGCTGATTTGAAGCCATCGCCGCCTTGAATGCTGCTATTGATTTGCTCCTGCCGACGTCAAAATGCATCTGAGCGCCGGGAAAAACAACTAAACCTCTGAGTGCCACAACGGGCATGAAAGAGGTCTTAACTTCTGAATTATTCATCGTATCTTTCAAGGGGCACACATTCCTATGAATATGCGCCCCAAAATCCTCTGCAATATTTTACGAAGCCGATGTCTTCTGACTCTTTTGCTTCATTTTGGCATTACCGACTTTTTCGGATGTTACCTTCTCTCTTTTTGCAGGATCACGTTCTATTATCGGGATATCTTCACCTGCAACACAGGATTCCGTAATGCGGACAAGTGTTACCGTCGGATCCGAAGGCACCGTATACATTATCGGCATAAGCACATCCTCCATGATGGAGCGAAGTCCTCGGGCACCCGTTTTCTTTTCGAGAGTCTTATCGGCAACCGCTTCCAGCGCCTCACGGTCAAACTCTAACTCGACACCGTCAATATCAAACAGCGCCTGATACTGCTTCAGTATAGAATTCTTCGGCTCCGTAAGCACCTTGATAAGAGCTTCTCTGTCAAGCTCTTCAAGCGTTGTTACAACGGGTAATCTGCCGACAAGCTCCGGTATAAGTCCGAATTTGACAATATCCTGCTGGATAATCTTCGGGAGAAGCTCTGACTTGCTGTATTCTTTTTTGGCTCTGATTTCGGCACCGAACCCCAGTGCCGAACCGCCGATTCTTTTTTCAATAATTTTTTCGATCCCGTCAAATGCACCGCCGCAGATAAAGAGAATGTTTGACGTGTTTATCTGAATAAACTCCTGCTGAGGATGCTTTCTGCCACCCTGAGGCGGAACATTTGCAACGGTACCCTCTATTATTTTAAGAAGCGCCTGCTGTACACCCTCACCGCTTACATCTCTTGTAATTGACGCATTTTCCGATTTTCTCGAAATCTTATCAATTTCATCAACGTAGATAATTCCGCGTTCCGCCTTTTCAACATCGAAATCCGCTGCCTGAATAAGTCGCAGAAGGATGTTCTCGACATCTTCGCCTACATATCCCGCTTCCGTAAGTGTCGTTGCATCGGCAATTGCAAACGGTACATCAAGTATCCTTGCAAGCGTCTGTGCCAGCATCGTTTTTCCGACACCCGTAGGTCCGAGAAGCAGAACATTGCTCTTTTGAATCTCTACATCATTGTGTATGCCCGCCATGATTCGTTTGTAATGATTGTAAACGGCTACACTGAGCGTAAGCTTCGCTTTTTCCTGTCCGATTACATATCGGTCAAGCTGCGCTTTGATCTCCGAAGGCTTCAAAAGCTCGGATATTTCCTTTGCGAAATCATTACCTTTGGAAGACACAAATGAATCGTCCTCTTCTATAATAGCCTCGCACAGCTCAACACATTCATTACATATATAAACTCCGGGGCCTGCTATGAGCTTATTAACCTGCCCCTGTCGCTTATGACAAAACGAACAACAGACATTTTTTTCGTATCTTTCGTCATCTCTTGGCATGAGATATCTCCTTAATATGACGGAAATTTATCTTTTGTACAGTACCTTATCAACAAGTCCGTATTCCAACGCTTCTTCAGCGGTGAGATAGTTATCTCTCTCCGTGTCACGTGCAATTTCCTCGATAGGTCTGCCCGTATTCTCGGAAAGGATTCTGTTGAGCTTATCTCTTGTTCTGAGAATGTGGTCTGCCACAATTTTGATCTCTGTTGCCTGACCTCTTGCACCGCCTAACGGCTGATGTATCATAATTTCACTGTTCGGAAGCGCTATACGCTTGCCCTTTGCTCCCGAGGAAAGCAGAAATGCACCCATGGATGCCGCCATGCCCATACAAATTGTAGATACATCGCACTTTACATACTGCATCGTGTCATAAATCGCCATGCCTGCAGTAACAGATCCGCCGGGACTGTTGATATAAAGGCTGATGTCTTTTTCGGGATCCTGCCCTTCAAGGAACAAAAGCTGTGCAACAACGATGCTTGCTGTTGCATCGTTTACTTCGTCGGAAAGCACGATAATTCTGTCGCTGAGAAGACGTGAGAATATGTCGTAGGAACGCTCTCCTCTGTTTGTCTGTTCGATTACATACGGTACCAATGCCATTTACTGTACCTCCCTTAAATCAGAATTTATGAAATTATTCGTCAGATTATTATTGACCTGAAAAAGCGTAATTATTCAGCAGCTTCTTCAGTCTTTTCTTCGTGATGATGTTCACAGATAACTGCGTTTTCTTTGATAACATTGATTGCCTTTTCGCAAAGAATGTCGCCCTTGAGGGATTCTGCCGAGAAGAAGCCCTTTACCGCATCTGCGGATACGCCGTACATTTCTGCAAGCTTGTCGTATTCGGCATCAACATCCTCATCGGATACTTCAATATTTTCGTCTGCCGCGATCTTTTCAAGAGCAAGACGTACCTTAACCTGCTGTTCTGCCTGTTCTCTCATGTCAGCGTTGAAACGGTCTTTTTCAATACCCATGTACATGAGATACATATCAAGCTCGATGCCCTGCTGGCTGATTCTGCGTGCAAAGTTCTCCTTGTTCTCTTCAGCCTTCTTCTCAAACATAACTTCGGGAATTTCGCCTTCGACCTCTGCCGCAAGCTTTACAAGAAGCTCCTGCTCGAAATCTGCATCTGCGTGGCTCTGCTTATGCTTGAGCATATCGTCTCTGATGCTGTTTTTGAGATCTTCAACAGTTTCCGCATCCTCGCTGACGTCTTTTGCAAATTCGTCGTCAAGCTCGGGAAGAATCTTCTCTTTGATTTCGTTGATCTTGCACTTAAATACTGCCGCCTTACCCGAGAGCTCTTCTGCATGATATTCCTCGGGGAATGTTACGTTAACGTCGAATTCTTCGCCCGTCTTATGACCTGCAACCTGCTCTTCAAAACCGGGAATAAAGGAGCCTGAGCCGAGTACAAGATCGTGAGAGCCCTTGCCGCCGTCGAAAGGTACACCGTCAACGGAGCCGTCATAGTCGATAGATGCCGTGTCGCCCATCTTTGCTTCTCTGTCTTCTACCGTTGCGATCGTTGCGTTTCTGTCCCTGAGTCTTTCGATTTCCGCATCGACTTCTTCGTCGGTTACTTCAACCGCATGCTTGCAAGCTTCGAGTCCCTTGTAATTCTTTACAGTGATCTCGGGCTTTGTTGTAACCTTCATTGTAAGCTCAACGCCGTTTGCGCCGATCTCTTTGATATCTACATCGTAAGGAGCATCAACCGCTTCGATTCCTGCTTCTTTGATCGCTTCGTCAACTGCCGTGGGATAAAGCATTTCAAGAGCATCATCATAAAATACGCCCTTGCCGTACATTGTTTCGATCATCTGTCTTGTTGCCTTGCCCTTACGGAATCCGGGAACAGTGATCTTGCTCTTCTGCTTGTTGTATACCTTGTTGACTGCTTCTTCAAAAGCTTCGCCGCTGATTGATACGGCAAGTTCACAGGTATTCTTTTCGATTTTTTCACAAGATTTCAAACTCATTTTGACCATTTCCTTTCAAATACAAGTCCACGGCAAAATAACCGCAGTTTAATAATTCATAACATTATAACAGAATATTATATTTCTTTTTATCTAATTTAGAATAATAACAGATTTTTTATTGAATTTTCAGAACTTTTCTATCAGTTTCGGACAGAATTTAAGGTAATCGGCAGAAACAAGCGACATCGTTATGCCGTCTTTCTCGCCGTTGAAAGCATTTTTATGCGATATTCCGTGAAGATGTCCGTAGAAAACACGGCGAACTCCCGTATCCTTCAGGACTTCGTATATTTCACTGCACCATTCGCCGTTTCCGTCGATCGGAGGATAATGCAAAAACGCTATCGGTTCCTTACCCGTTTCAAGTGCGGCTTGTGCCGACATTCTCAGTCTGCCCGCTTCCCGCAAGAGAACTTTTTTGTCCTCATCCTTACAACAGTCATGTATCCAGCCTCTCGTTCCGCACAGGGAAAAATCGCCCGCTTCGTATGTGTTGTTGAAAAGCACGGAGAGTGTCGAAAAACCTTTGTCCTCGAAAAACTTTTCGGACTTTGTCTTTGTAGCCCACCAGTAGTCGTGATTGCCCTTCATGAGAATCTTTTTTCCCGGCAGGCTGTCGAGAAACCTGAAGTCTTCGCATGACTCTTCAAGATCCATTCCCCACGATATATCGCCGGGAATTACAACGGTGTCGCCGTCGTTTACGATCTTGTTCCAGTTGTCGGACAGCCTCTCTTCAAAATTCTGCCATCCGCCGAAAACGTCCATCGGCTTATCGGTCCCGAAGGAAAGATGCGTGTCCGATATAACAAAAAGTGACACGTTCCTTCACCCCCGATTAAAGCATTATTCTGAGCATGGCTTCTTCCATTTCGTCACGCTTGCAGATATCGGTGAAACGAACGCTCTTATCACGAAGAGAAAGAAGCTGTTCGGGGCACTCAAAGTGAGTGATTTCACAAAGTCTTTCGACCATATCAAATTCATCGTCAAAGGTTTCATCGGGAGCTATTGCGGCAAGAACACTCTTGCTGAACTTATAGGGACTTGCAGTCGATGCAATTACGACCGGTGTGTCGTCGCCCGTAGCTTCCTTATAATTATAGTATACCTTGACACCGACGGCTGTATGAGTATCACAAAGATAATTGTCGCGTTTGTATACATCGGAAATAAGAGAACGCGTTTCCTCTTCGTCGCAATATCCGCCACAGAAAACAGCCTTTACCTTCGAGAGCATTTCATCGCCGATACTGTATACTCCGTTTTCGGAAAGCTCCTTCATCCAGCCCGCGGTCTTTTTGTCATCCATGTCCGACAGAAGGAAGAGAAGTCTTTCGAGGTTGCTTGAAATGAGGATATCCATCGACGGTGAAGATGAAGTCGGATCGTAGCCATGTCGTTCTGTGAGCCAAGGA
>JAZSPN010000055.1:0-44462 GCA_045537495.1 Acutalibacteraceae bacterium | reverse complement strand
CATTACCGTCGGGACAGTTGTATCCCAGCGTTTCTCGTAACCGATTCTGTCGGGAATCTCTCGCTCGTTGACGGCATCGCCTAATTTATAAACATCGACATACGTTTCATCGCCGATAATCCAGGTAAGCTCGTAGAGCTTTGTCCATTTTGCAACAAGAGTGTGATCAATGTCATAGCGAAGTTCATCGTTGTCATTGACCTCTGCTCCGTTATACATCCAGTAATCGAATTCATATCCGTCACGTACCGGTACGGGAAGTGTGCCGTAATCGCCCTGAGGATCTACGTTTATGCTGTCAACCGTAACCTCATCGTCACCGGTATCGAAAGAAATAATGATATATTCAAGCTTCCATTTTGCAACAAGCGTATGGTCTGCGCCCGTGAGGACAGTCGATGCAGACGTTACCAGTGCACCGTTAAGATACCAACCGAGGAATTCTCCTCTTTCGTGAGTGGGCGTAGGCAGTGTACCGTATCTCTGAGAATAGGTAACGCTCTTCGTCTCCGAAGAAACCGTACCGCCGTGAGCATCGAAACTGACGTTGTACTTATTCAATGAGCTGTATGCGGTAAGCGTGATGTCCTCGCCGTAGTTATAGACATAGGTTTCATCGATGGCTACCGAATAGTCATCACCGTAGTACCAGTATTTGAACGTTCTGCCTTCAAGCTCGGGAACGGGAAGTTTTGCAAAGAACAATTCGTTTTCGGCAACTATTACGGGATCACAGACAGTAACGCCGTTAGTATCAACAAACGAAACAGTGTAAGTCTTGCCCGTTACCCAGGTTGCGACAAGGGTGTGATCCTCAGTAAGATTCATCCTCGTAGAATTGTTTACTGCTGCACCCTCATATGTCCAGCCGTTAAACGAATAGCCCGGGTAGGACGGCTTCGGAAGATTTGAATAGGTATATCCGTAGCTGACTTCGATGGGTTCACAATACGAACCGCCGTTTGAATCAAACGATACGGTTACCTTGATTGCAGACCATCCCGCCGTGAGCGTGTGAGATGCATCAAGTGCAAGAGGAGAACCGTTATCTACACGCACATCACCGTAATACCAACCGTCAAAATCATAATTTTCACGTGTCGGAACGGGAAGATTTTCGTAGGTACCGTCATGATATACCGTAATCGGATTACAGTCGTCTCCGCCGTTTGAATCGAATGTGATGGTATACGGAAGCGGACTCCACTTGGCAACGAGAGTGTGATTTTCGGTTGCCGTAACAACTGTGTTGGAGGTTACAAGCGTATCGTTATAGTACCAACCGCCGAATTCATATCCGTTAAGCACGGGAGTTTCGAGATCTCCGTAAGTATCACCGTTAACAACGGAAATATTAACATTGATCGGTGAACCGCCGTTTGAATCAAAAGATACGGTGAGATACTGAATAGGCTTCCAGTTAGCGATAAGTGTATGATCACTTGTAAAATAGACAACTGTATCAGCAAAAATTTTTCTGCCGTTAAGAGTCCAGTAATCAAATACGAATCCGCTCAATACGGGCAAGGGAAGTGTTCCGTAGGGCTGACCGAAGGTTACCGTAATGTCACGTACGGAAGAGCCGCCCGAACTGTCAAACGATACCGTGTATGTATCGGCAATCCACATCGCCTTAAGGACATGAGCACCGGTAACGGTTACAATTGTATCGTTATTGACGACGCTGCCCTCATAAAGCCAACCGCCGAATGTGTAACCCGACTTCTGAGTTGTCGGAAGATTCGAATAGGGAGAAAGATATGTTACCGCTATATCGCTGCACTCAGTTCCGCCGTCTTCGTCGAACGAAACTATAAATGAAGCATTAGACCATCTTGCGGTAAGCGTATGATCCGACGCAAGAGTGACCTTGGAAACCGATGAAATTTCCGTTGTAACATAGTACCAACCGAGGAAAATATATCCGGGAACCTCGGGCTGCGGAATATCTTCGTAGGTGCCGTCGAAAACAACTTCGATGCTGTCACAGGTTACATCCTCAAATCCGGTTTCAAAGCTTACCGTAAATGTGAGAGGCTCCCAGTCGGCAACCAGTGTGTGATCACCTGCCACGGCAACCGTTGTATCTTCGGTAACAGCTTCGCCGTCAAGCATCCAGCCATTAAAGGAATATCCGTATTTGAACGGCTCGGGAAGCGTTCCGTATGCAGAATTGAAAGTTACGGAAATATCTTTGCACTTGATATTCTCGTCACCCGTGTCAAAAGAAACATCATAGTCGTTAGCCGTCCACGAAGCCGTCAGGGTGTGATTCTCACTCTGTGTCACAACGGTAGATGCGGTTACGGCGACATCGCCGAGATACCAACCCGCAAATGTGTATCCGTCAAGCTCGGGAACGGGAAGTTCACCGTAAACGTCTTCAACGATTACATTGACACTGTCAACCGTAATGCCGTAAAGAGTATCGAAGGAAACCTCTACCGAAACCTTTTCTTCAAAAACAGCAGTAAGCGTGTGATTACTTGCAACAGAAACAACCGACTCGGCTGTTATAAGCTCAGAACCGTAATACCATCCTCTGAACCAGGAGCCGTCAAGCTCAGGAACGGGAAGATTTCCATACGTGCCGTCGAAGGTTACGGTTATTGAATTAAATTCATCGTCGGAAACTGTTTCAAAACTTACCGCATATGAATTTGCAAGCCAAGACGCGGTCAGAGAATGATCCTCAGTATATGTGACGACAGTGTCATTTTCAACCTTTTTGCCGTCTATGTACCAGCCGAGAAGACTGTAACCCGTTCTTTCCGGCACAGGCAGAGAAGCGTACGTTTCGCCGTAAGTTACCGTAATGGGATCACAAGCAACAGAATCTGCGTTTGTAATAAATGAAACCTCATATTCTGCGGGCGACCAGTGAGCATAAACCTTGTGATCGGATGCAACCGAAACAACGGTATCGGCTGTTATGAGCTCACCGCCGTCAGACTCTGTGTACCAGCCGTCAAACGTGTAACCGGGACAAACGGGCTTCGGAAGATTTCCGTATGTACCGAGGTATTCAACACGGACGTCGTTGCACGAAACACCTTCAAAGCCCGTTACGAAGCTCAAGGTGTATGCCTGAGTACCCCAGACTGCGGTAAAGGTAACACTTCCGCCGTCCTCGGTCGTCAGAGCGTAAAGGGAGTCACCCTCGACATATCTGTTACCGTCTTCAAAACTCCACGCAACCTGCTCATAGCCCGTCTTTTCAAAGCTTCCGTAAGCAGGCAATACTACGGGAGAATCAAAATCAACAACAACGGATTCAAGCGATCCGGTTGCTCCTTCACCCGCCTCGAAGTGAACGGTGTAAGAAATCGGAATCCAGTGCGCGACAAAGTCTCCGTTCTCGGGGAATGTCCATGTAACACTCTGACCAGCTGAATAAACTCTGTCTTCATCATTCAGAATCCATCCGCCGAAATTGTAACCGGATTTTGTCGGGAAATTTATCGGAAGTGAATATGTGCTGTCATATTCAACCGAATATCCGGAAGCGCCGATCGGCTCGAAGTCATCGCCACCGTTCAGATCATAAGAAATTGTATACTCTATCGGTGAATACTGTGCAGTGAAAACCGCATCGGATTCGAAGTTATAAACAAAAACTTCACCGATATCATACATTTCACCGTCAACGTCAAGTAACCAAGATTCAAACTTGTAGCCCGTCTTTTCGGGAGCGTTTGCAGGAAGTGCATAGTTGGCACCGAAGGTCGCCTTGCTGCCCGTACCGCCAACAACGCTGAATGTAGCATCAAGAATTTCAAAAGAAACATTAAACTCATGAGGAATATACAGAAGGTCGATTTCCATTCCTTCAAAGTCGGCATAAAGCTCAATCTGTGTTTCTGTACCTTCTGCGAAGGGAGCATAATTCTTATAAACTATCCACTTATCGAATGTGTAACCGTCGATCTCCGGTACTTCAAACGCAACAACGGATCCGAGAGCGTAATCAAGCTCCTTGCTCTGGAAGGAAGAAAGGAAGTCGATTCTTGCCGTAATCGTGCAAGTGCTTTCCTTATTGCCGAGTTTAGCCGTTGACTCGTTAAGCTTTGAAACAGCATTATCAACCTCAGCCTGTGAAGCCTCCGGATTTCCGAGTACGGTATACGCGTTCTTCATCCATTCAACATACTCGAGGTATGCAGACTGATCAGCTATTGTACTCTGCTGTTTGGCAGTCATCATTTCATTGTTTACCAAAGTACGAAGCTGATTTTTGTTAACATACGTCGGTGCAAGATAAACTGTACTTTGCACCGTATCGGTTCTGCTGGATTTACCGCCTGAAGCTTTACCGACAATTGCGATATTTGTTTCATCCGTATTTATCGGTTTGCCGATAACATTTTCAGTTGCGTTGTCGGCAACATAGATTCTCTGCTGACTTCTATCAGCAAGATTGTCAATTACCTCATTATATAACGAAACATCACCGAAATTCAGATAGTTACCGGGCGAATCCCAGCTTCCGCCGTCTGTTGAAGCGGCATAGTTAACATCAAGACCTACTGCAAGGTAAGGAATCTGAGAATAATTTGATATACGGCTGGTATCAATCGTGATGTGACCGGTACCGCCTGTCGGATAAACGGTAACACTTCCGCCGCTTGAATCGTCAGATGCCGTATTCATACCGACACCGTCAACGACAAGATTTCCTGTGCCGTCGGCACCGACAGAACCGCCCACACCGTAGTAGGGGAATTTGTAAGCTTTACCACCACCGGAAACCGAATGTACACCTGCAAGCCATACGGAAGACGTTACGCTCATTGAGGTGTGCATCCAGCCTGCCGACTTGCTTGTCTTGGCATAACCGCCTGCCGCCGCAACACTGCCGTAGCCGGAATTAAGCTTATAAACATATGAATAAGCCACAGCGGAAAGCTTCGCTTTACCGAGCATATACGTTGCAGTCCATTTGATTATCGCATCATCCGAAGCTGATGAAGAGAGTGATCCCGAGGTGATTGTAGTGCTGATGGTATCTGCATCAGTTGAAATTGTATTCGTTAATTCGCCGCCTGCAAAGCTCATACCGTAAAGCTGTTCACCGAGAACAGTTTCCGCCGTAATTACAACATCGTAAGCACCCTTGCAAGAGAAGTAAACATTACCGAACTGTTTACGTGCGGAAGTATCAAGGCTTCCGTTGGGTGAATTAGCCCTGTCGACATAATGACCGAAAGTCTGAGAATCAACAGGATCAAGATAGATTGTTTCCGGAACATAGAAGTAAAGGAAGGAAGCCGTTGAGTCCTGTACAAGTTCAACCTCAACCGTTACATCCTCACCCGCATCAATCTGTTCCTGAGTAATGGTAACACTCGCATTGACAATGGGTTCAAATCCGAATTTAGAAACGCTGTAATAATATGTTCCCGCATCAACAAGGAAATAGTTATCAGAGTTGATCGGATCAATTATGTTACCCTCTGCATCCGCAAAAGTAAATTCATAGCCGTCGTAAGGAATTACGAAATTGATTGTACTCGTCGAAGACGGTGTTGCTTCGAGAAGGAACGGCTGAACATACGTAATACCGCCGGGGCCCGTAAGATACATTCTTACATAGCTTCCGATAAGATCTTCATACGCATTAAGGTCAACGGTGATTGTTTCGCCATCCTGATCAACGTTGAAAGTTTCGATAATTTTACCGTCTGCAACTAATTTGAATTTATTAGCTTTTGTTGTCTGAAGAATAATCTGATCTTTAGCTTCATCTATATCGATTCTGCTGATTCTCGGGAAATCACCTGTACCCGTAAATCCCGAACCGAGCTCATCGGGAGTTTTTGCATTCTTAGAGGAAGCGAAGAAAGCGCCTGTAGTCATGGAAGTACGGGCAGCCTGCCACGTGAGCTCAGGCATAATGTAATAGTTGATATTACGTCCGCAGTCACTGAATTCGTGAGAGTCATCCTCACAGAAGCCAAAAACATTTCTGCCTTCGGGAGCAAGCTTCATAAGAAGCTTGTCGTAAAGATAACGGTCATTTCTTGTACGGCCGTCACTGGTATTTACAAGCTCAATACCGACGCATACATCGTAATCACGGAAAATCTGAGCAAAACGGTTAACGAAGCTGTCATCATAAACTCTGACATCATCGTTACCGCCCGACCATTCACCGACGTGGTTGATATGACAGACACCCTTGCCTCCGTCGGGAGCTACCGCTCTTTGAGATTTTGCAATGGCATCGGAGGGCCAGTCTGCATCAAGCTCCATGTCACCGTCACCTGCATCGACAAAGAAGCTGTTGATATGAACCTTTTTCGTAGCTGCACCGTTGAGCTCGATTCCGAGAGGAACATCAATCATGCCGATGCCGTCATCTCTGCCGACACCTGCAATAATCTGAGCTTCTCTTTCCTTGGACAGAGAATCTATTCCGCCGTGAACAAAAGACTGGTACGAGAAAAGGGTGTGACGGCTCTTACTTACCGTCCAACCGTAGTTAACGGTACCGTGATCGGTTAACGACATAAGATGATATCCGAGTTCGTAATACTTTTCAATCATCTCGTTGACGTCTTCTTCACCGTCACTTACGTGAGTATGAACGTGAGTAGCACCCTTGTACTGGTACCACGTGTCCCAGTCAACATCCTTGTAAGGGTTGTCGATGGTGTAGTTGAGTTCACCGATAACATCGCCCTTAACGTTATTTGTGGCCGCAAAGGCTGTCATCGATACGCCGAAAGCCTGCATGAGCATGCACAGCACAAGCAGTACGGAAAGTACCGAACGAACAGAATTCTTTTGCTTCTTCAAGACAAAAACCCCCAATAGATTTTTATACAGATTCATAATACCACTTTTAAACTTACAATTCAAGACTTTTTATACAAAAAAAGACTTGCATGGAAAATCCGTGCAAATCTTTTCTGTTTAATGAAATTATAATTTTTCAATCAGGAATAATAATGTCCGAACGTAGTGTTTTGACCGAAAAGCGTCTTGAAAAAATTAGGAATCGAATAAAATGCACTGTAAACCGATGCGGCGCCGAGAACCATCGTAAAGCCCGGAATCAATCCGACCAATATCCCGCCTATCAAATACAAAGGCGAGGTAATCAAATGCCATGTGCTTTCAAGAAGTACTTCAAAATATCTTTTTACACCGTTTACGGCAGAAAACGACTTCGTGCTTCTGAACTGATCGTTAAGATAGAACTCAATGGTGTAATCACCTAATTTGTCGGCAACTATGTTTCCGTCTTGCGATTCGATCAGTTCGCCTTCATAATAGTAATTAATCACCGCTCTATTCGTCCAGGATGTACTGTACTTTCCGTGAATAACCACATTACTTGCCAAAACTTCAGATCCAACAAGTATTTCAATCTCGCCTTCATCTCTGTTTACCGCTTCATTTAATACACAAGCAAAAGAAAAAGCTCCTCTTTTAAAGTCACGGTAAGCCTTCTCTACCTCTGCGGTAATTTCACCGTCATCTGTCAAAAACACCAAATCGGAAACTCTGACAACCGTTTTAGAACGGTCTGCATCAAAATCATTCGGAACTGTTACAAACACCTCAGCCAAGCATCCTGTACTTCTTTTGAAAATGTCAACCGAAATTAAATCTTTTGGTATCTCCACACTTCTTTCTAATTCCCCGAATTCAGAATCGGTATAAACGTCGAGGAAAACGGACGGTTTTTCGTCTTTCTGTAAATAATCGCTGTTGTAACTGATAACCAGAACCTTACGAGTTTCCGTTACAGGTCTGTCGGAAATATCAAAGTACTCGGCAGCTACACTCCCGATCATATTTTCGGACGATTCCGAAGTCGTTTCTCCTGAAGCAGAAACTGTAATAACAGAAGTAAAAACGATACAAAAGGCAATGAATAACGACAATAATTTTTTCATGCTGTAATCTCCTTTCAATAAATCAGAAAATACGCTCGTGCGAAACATTTTTTCCGGACAAAACCAAGAAGAAATTCGGAATACTGTACAGCGACGATACTATCATGTCGACACCGAATATTGTACCGAATCCGGGAATTAAAGCTATAACGGCACCCAGCACAAGGAAAACGGGAGCTGTCAACAGAGCGAAGGTACTTAAACCGTAGACCATCAGATACCATTTGAACGTGCTTGTCGATTCAAAGTACTTATGCACCTTAAACTGCTCATTCAACTCGAATTCTGCCCTGTATTGTCCGATTTTCTCGGGCACGATACTGTTGCCCTCGTAATCTGTCAGCTTCTCATTCAGATAATAGTTGAATTTGCAGTTAGCGAGCCAGACATCGGCATATTCACCGACAATGTCAGGTGTCGATATTACTTTTGACCGATTCAGAACAACGGGAAATTTATTCTTTAAGTTCACGGCAGCCTCAGCTTTACACTCCAACTCAAAATCGGTTTCGGAGCTCTCTATGCAATCTTTGTAAAGCACTTCAACTTTACCTGATTTTTTACCGTCTTCGGTTAAGAATGCGCCCTCATCAATTCTTATAACGGTTTCATCATCGCGATCCGACAAAACGGAAATGAAAATCTGGGGATAGTTAACGTTTTCATATTTATAGATTTCCTGAGAAATCAGCGAACTCGGCTGCTCATTGCACGATAATAATTCATCACTCTCCGAATTCTTATACCTTAAAAAGTAAACCTTTGTATTCTCCCCCTTTTGCGAATACTCAGATCCGTAAGTTATAACGATAACCGTCTTATTTGTGTCGTACATTATTCCGAATTCACTTTCTACATCAAGTGTAAAAGCTTCGACCTTTACAGATTCACTTGTCGAAATGTTGATATTATTGATTTCTGAATCTTCGGCAGATGAACTGATTGAAGTTGTAAAGGCAATCGCCATTACAAGAAGCAGTGCTAAAAATCTTTTCATTTTATCCCTCCTGAATTTTTTGTAATCTTTATCGGAGCAGTGCCCTAAAAAAACGCCAATAAAATGCTGAAAATATTTTAAAGTTTAAATACTTCTCTCATAATTATTCTAGATAATAATTAATTAAGAAACAACTACCAATCGCCTTAAATTCACCTTAAATTCACCTTAAAATCTCCTTAACATCTTATTAACTCCGCTTTTTCTTTACAAAAAAAAAGACAGATGTACTTTTTGTACACCTGTCATGATATGCGGGTATTTATTTGTTCAAGTAGTATTCCGCGAATTTGCCGAGTCTTTCAATGCCGATTCTGAGATTCTCATCGGAAGGAGTCGAAAAATTGATTCTGAAACAATTACTCTTTGCCGATTCATCACAGAGGAAAGTGTTTCCGGGAACGATTGCCACCTTGTAATCCTTCACGGCACAGGTGCAGAAATCAGGCATATTCACTCCGTCGGGAAGCTTACACCATACGAACAGACCGCCTTCAATCGGCTGATATTCGATACCGTGCGGTACAACGTGCTTTTCAAGAAGCTCAATCGCAAGAGCAGATTTTTTGCTGTAAAGCTCACGAAGCATCGCAAGATTTTCGTTGAAATCATAATTTGTAAGGAACTCATAACAAATCATCTGAGCAAGAATATTTGTATGAACGTCTTCCCCCTGCTTTGCAACAACCATCTTTTTCATAATTTCTTCGGGTGCTATTGCATAACCCACACGAAGCCCGGGTGCTATAACCTTGGAAAAGCTTCCGCTGTAAATAACAATTCCGTCTTCGTCAAACGATTTGATGTTGGGTACATTCTCGCCTTTATATCTGAGATCTCCGTACGGGTTATCCTCAACAATCAGCACTCCGTACTGTTTCGCAAGGGAATAAAGCTTCTTTCTCTTTTCCAAAGACATGGTAATTCCCGTCGGATTCTGGAAATTCGGAATAGTATAGATAAAGCGTACATTGACATTATTTTTAAGTGCATCCTCGAGAGCTTCCATATTCATTCCGTCAGAATCCATCGGAACGCCGAAAAGCTTGGCACCGAGACTTCTGAAGCTGTTGAGTGATCCGATGAAACTCGGATCTTCACATATGATCACGTCGCCCTCATTGCAGAGAACCTTCGTCGAAAGCTCCATAATCTGCTGAGCTCCCGAAGTGATGAGCACATCGTCAAAATCACGTCCGATGTTGTGATTTTCCTTCATATAATTCTTGGCAAACTCGCGAAGCTTCGGATATCCTTCCGTAACGCTGTACTGTAAAGCTTCAATGGGGCGTTCATCGAAAATCTTCGCACAGATTTCACCTATCTGTTTTGCGGCGAAAGCATCGGGTGCAGGATTTCCCGCCGAAAGAGATACAACACTCGGATCTGCCGCATATTTAAACATTTCTCTGATTGCACTCGGCTTCAGAGATTTCATTCTGTCTGAAAAAGTATATTCCATAATTTTACCTCATCAATCTTCCTTAACCTTAACTCTGAAAACCTTGACACCGTGTGAGGGTATCTCGAAATAGAGTTTACTGTCTGTTTCATATTCTGTTTCTTCCCATATTTCCTTGCACAGATACAGATCGGCGACATCAATGGAGAATTCTTCGCGGGAAGCGATATCACGGATGTCAACGGATGTGCAAACCTTGTCGATTGACTTGTTGAATACGCATACAGCGATTTCTCCGCCTTCAAGAGGCTTTACAAGCACATCGGTAAGTCCCGAAGAAATTCTGCGGCACTGAACACCGAGAGGATCCTGATCTATTGCGATAAGCTCCTTGTTCGTGACGATTTTATAGATCTCGTTATCATAATCGGGCTTACCGTCTTCCGTAACAAAATCACGGATATCGTTGCCGAGAATAAGGGGAGCTGCCATCATACACCAAAGTGTGAAATGACTCTTGTTTTCTTCAAAAGTAAGATTTCCGTTGCCGACTTCAAGCATATCGGGATCGTTCCAGTGGCCTTTGCTCGCATACTTGTCAAGCTTTACGTTAAACTCATAAATGGAGAGAATCGATAACCAGAAAGGCTTGATATCCATGGTAGTTCTCCAAAGGTTACCCGCCTTTGCACCCCATTTCCACGGGAAGTTAAGTCCCCATTCACACACGGAATAGCAAATAGGCTTCTCCTCAACGCCGTTCTTTTCGGCATATTCTTTTGTTGCTCTCTGAAGCTCTCTGCCCATATTGATATACTGAATGGCGGAACTCACCTGACGCGATGCAACGGGATTCGATATACTGATAATATTGAGTCCTTCTCTGAGCATGACCTTGATCTGATGTCTGCCGTCCTTCGTATGTGCCCATGTAGGAGGAAGGGTTGCTTCGTATGTATCGGTATCATTTATTTTAATCTGAGCATATTTATACGCATTACTCTTTTTCCTTACGCAAAGAGTGAGATTATACTCACCGTCGGCGGGAGAATTATAACAGAACTCCGCCGTTCCGAGAGCTGCCGAAATGCCGTCGATATATTTGCCGGTACCAAGCTTTTTATCATCAACTATTCTTGCGGCACCGGTCAGCACCGCTTCTTCCGCAAGCATCTCGAAGCTGTAACCGTTACCGTCGGTAATGAGAATTTTCTCGATACACGGTGCTTTCTGCGGAATTCCCTTGTTATGGCAAAAATCGTATTTGAAGTATTCGATTCCCCACTCTGCAAAGGTGTCAGCATCAACGGCTTCGTTTCCGAGGCTTGCAGGCAAGTCTTCACAGGTAAAAATACCGTTTGAAGAATAAATGCCGACTTTAAGTCCGAGTGCATTCACTTTTTCACAAAGTGCCTTTATTCCCGACGGAAAGCTTTCAAGGTCGCCCTGAAGCTTGCCGTCAGCATCTCTGAGCGAGGACTGCCAGCAGTCGTCGAGATTCACATATCTGTACCCTGCATCAAGAAGTCCGCTGTCCTTCATTGCGCGGGCAATCTCGTAAATGAGATCTTCGCTTATCTTAGTTCTGAACAGATTCCAGCTTGACCATCCCATAGGAGGTGTAAGAGATCTGTCGCTCGGATATTCCTCTACATCGGGAACGGGCAGCTTAACAGTATTTACAGCCATTCTTCCGATATTCTTGACATCAATCTTTTTCTTGGAATGTGCCGCAGCAACACCTGCCGCAGCCGCCGCAAGACCAAGAACAGTCAGTTTCTTCTTTGCCATTTTATAGCCTCCTTATTTAAGTCAAAACTAAATTTCACGTGAGCTTCTGAATCCCTTGCCGAGTATCTCGCCCGCTTCCGTTACTACGGTGAAAGCGTCGGGATCAACTTTTTTGGTTATAGCCGTAAGCTTTGAAGCTTCCGAACTTCTGATAGCCGTAAGAAGAATGCTTTTATCTTCGCCCGTATATCCGCCCTTGGCAGGTATAACGGATACGCCTCTGTCAAGCTTCTCAAAAATCTGACGGGAAATTTCGTCAGGCTTTTCGGTAACTATCATAAGCATCTTACCGTTGCCCATTCCGTAAAGTATATAATCAATCACTTTACCGTTGAGAAAAATTACGATAAGCGCATACAAAGCACTTTCAACGCTTTTGAAACCGAGCGCGGCTATTGCAACCGTGATGAAATTTGCAACGATAATGCCGGTTCCCAAACTGAAGCCCGGCCAGCATTTTATCAGAAGTTTACCGACGATATCGGTTCCGCCGGAAGTCGCTCCCCTGCACATAATAAGAGCAAGTCCGACACCTGTGATAACTCCGGCAAAAATCGTGGCAAGCAACTTGTCGCCCGTGTAAACGGGAAAAATCGGAACGGTAAGATCAAGCGCTGCCGACATTATCGCAACGACCAGCAGCGTTCTGAAAACGAATTTTCTGCTTATAAATATCCATGCAAGTATGAAAAGCGGAATGTTGATGAGAAAATTCGCCGTACCGACGGGAAAGCCCGTAAGATGATTGATAACTATGGCAATGCCGGTAACTCCGCTTTCGGCAATTTTGTTCGGAACGGCAAAAATATTAATTCCTGCGGCATATACGGTGCTGCCGAGAACAAAAAACAAAATATCGAGTAAAAAAGTTTTGACACTGTCAGAATTGACCTTTTTATTCTTTAACATCAGAACTACTCCGTGACATTAAATTTTTCATCGTGAATCTTTGTTATCAACAAAAAAAGCTCATGCAATCTTTCGCTCCGCTTTGAAAGATACAAAAATCCGAACAATGCCTCAAGTCCCGTTGCAAGATGATAATCCTTTTCCGAAGCATGCTTCGGAATATGATGGGAATGAGCATTACGCCCTCTTTTCAACACCGACAATTCCTCATCGGTAAGCAACCCTTCATCCATAAGCACCTGAGCCGCATATGACTGAGCCGCCGCACAGACACGACCGGCAGAAAGCTTGTGAAGTGTGTTTGCCGGTCTGTTCGCTTCCCGTATCAACGACTCACGAACAAACAAGTCGTACACCGTATCACCTATATACGCAAGAGTCAGAGGACTTAGCATTCTTGGATTCAAGTTATAATCAGTTGACAAATTCAAACTCGAGATCATAAATGGAAACCGTATCTCCTTCCTCTATACCTCTGTTTCTCAATTCATCAAGTATTCCTGACGTTTCAAGCACGCGCTGAAAATACTGCAATGACTCATAATCGTCAAGATCTGCTCTTTGAAGTATTTTGAGAAGCCACGGTGATTCGACAAAATAGACATTGTCGCGTACGGTAATTGTAAATCCCGTATCTTTTTTCTTTTCAAAAATTTCAACGGGTATCTGCTCTTCTTCGTAACGCTTGATGGGCGGTAACGTTTTAAGCATTGATGCAACGGCATTGATTATATCCTTCGTTCCCTCGGAAATGGGGGCACACATCGTATAGAAAGGATATCCTTCGCTTTCAATATAATTTTTAAGTCTTTCAAGCTGTTCATCCGTCGCAAGATCGATTTTGTTGGCAACAACAATCTGCGGACGTCCCGAAAGCTCCTCGTTGAATTTGTAAAGCTCCGCATTGATGGCTTCGAAATCCTCAATGGGATCTCTGCCCTCACTGCCTGCGGCATCAAGGATATGAACGAGCATACGGCATCTTTCTACATGACGGAGAAATTCATGACCGAGTCCCACACCTTCACTCGCCCCTTCGATAAGACCGGGAATATCCGCCATAACAAAGGAATCACCCATGCCCATACTGACCACACCGAGTACAGGGATTATCGTTGTAAAGTGGTAGTCGGCAATAATAGGCTTCGCCTCGCTGACAACGGAGATAAGCGTCGACTTACCGACATTCGGAAAACCGAGCAATCCGACATCGGCAAGCAATTTGAGTTCAAGCTGAACTTCCCATTCCTCACCGGGAGTTCCGCTCTTTGCAAATCTCGGTGTCTGCCTTGTGGCGGTTGCAAAATGCTTGTTACCCCAGCCGCCTCTGCCTCCTTTGGCGGCGATGAACGGCTCATCGGATGACAGATCCGCCATAATCGTTCCGCTTTCACATTCACGGATGATCGTGCCCCTCGGCACACGGATAACAAGATCTTCTCCCCTCTTGCCGTTGCGGTGTCCCGCCTCGCCCTTGGCACCGTTCTTCGCACAGTATTTACGTTTATATCGGAAATCGGCAAGCGTGGCAAGGTTATCGTCAACCTGAAAAACAACGTTTCCGCCTCTGCCTCCGTCGCCGCCGTCGGGTCCTCCGGATGCAACATACTTTTCTCTGTGAAAAGCTACCGCTCCGTCACCGCCGTCGCCTGCTCTTATTAAAATTTTAGCTGTATCAACAAACAAAACAGAATCCTCCATATTTTACTTAGAAACAATTATACTATTTATCTTTATAAAAAGCAACAAAAAATACCAAAAATATGTTTGCATAAGACAAAAAATGTGTTACAATAAATCATAAAACTTCACGGAGGTCAGCATGGAAAACAACAAAAACAACAAGCTCAGCAAAAACATCTGGTTTAATCTTATCACTTTCGGTTTTATCGGACAGATTGCATGGGCGGTCGAAAATGTCTACTTCAACACATTTCTTTTCAATTACATCGGCGGTTCAACATCCGATATTTCAAAAATGGTTGCGCTCAGTGCCGCTACTGCGGTTATAACAACGTTCCTCATGGGCGCTTTAAGTGATAAAATCGCAAAGCGTAAACCGTTCGTTTGCTTCGGATATATCGTCTGGGGTATCGTTGTTATGCTTTTCGCTCCCGTCAACCGCGAAAACATAGCATCAATTTTTTCAATCGGCGACACAGCGTCCGTCATCACCGCAACCGTCAGTATTGTCATTATTCTCGACTGCATCATGACGTTTATGGGCTCTACGGGCAACGACGCCGCTTTTAACGCGTGGATTACAGACGTTACATCAACCGAAAACAGAGCAACCGCCGAAAGTGCACTCTCTGTAATGCCCATTCTTGCAACGCTTGTTGTAACTGCCGCCTTCGGTGCAGGTGTTACCGCATTCGGTTACCCCGCCTGCTTCCTCGGACTCGGCGCCGTTGTCATCATCTGCGGTATCATAGGCATTTTCACCATCAGGGAAGTTAAACTCGAAAAAAAGAGTGACGGCACGTATTTTGCCGACCTTATCTACGGTTTCAGACCGTCCGTAATTAAAGAAAACAAGTATTTCTATCTTTCTCTTCTTTCCGTGTGTTTCTTCAATGTCGCTGTTCAGGTATTTATGCCCTACATCTTCATTTATGTCCAGCACTATCTCAAATTTGATTTCAACTCTTTACTTGCTTCCCTCACTCCAAAGACAATTTTACTTGTCGCCGCCGCTCTCATCGGATTTATTGCCGTTATTGCAGTTTTCGGTAAGCTTCTCGATAAATTCGGCAAAAAGCATTTCATTATTCCCTCGGTAATAGTTTTCCTTTTAGGTCTTGTTCTGGTTTCCCGTGCAGAGAGTATAGGTCTGTTTGCAATTTTCGCTTGCCTTATGCTCTGCGGTTACGGTCTTCTCATGATTATACTCAATGCAACAACCCGTGATTTCACTCCCGAAGGCAAAGTCGGCCTTTTCCAAGGCGTACGTATGATTTTCGCCGTCCTCATTCCTATGGTTGCAGGTTCCGCTATCGGCTCTGAGGTTACCGAAATTTTTGCTTCTTCGCATGAAATGGGAACATATATAAACGATTACGGCGAAATTGTAAACGTGCCTGTTCCCGAAATTTTCCTTGCATCAGCAGTTGTTGCAATACTTATTTTCGCTCCCGTTTTATTTGTGAGAAAAAAAGTGCGCTGATTTCGCGTTTCATACATATACACGACTGCTTTAAATACGGCTGTACGTAAATGCACGGCAAGATAAAAATGCAGCTAAAAACCAGCGGTAAAAAACTCAGCTTGAAAATCACTGTTTTCCAACAGTTTCCGTCCATCATAACGATTCCGACTCTGACCGCTTTTCTGACGCTCATTTTCGGATTTCTCGCAAAAAGGTACTTCGTCATGAAGTACCTTTGATTTATGCAGAAAGCAAAAAACAGTCCGATTACCGTCGAGAGAATCCCTCCCGAAAGCATCAGAATGAATATATCCGATTCGCCGGACGATCGAACGGATTCGAATGAAAAGTAAATAATCACAAGTCCGGGAAAAGATAAGGCAAAAAACCATAGCAGCTTCCTTATACCGACCGACAGATTGATTTTGACCGCTTTCAGGCATTTCTTAACATCGGTAAGCAAAAGCAATCGCACAAATGTCGTTTTTCTGTCTGACGACAAACTAATGTGCCACGACTCTTCCCACATTCTGAAAACAGATAAGGCAATGTATCCTAAAACCGAAAAAGTAATTACCGTCAACAGGCCCGGCACCTTGAAATTCGGATTTTCCGACAGTAAAGACACGGTAAAACCCGAAATGTTACCGACAGTAACACTGATAAATACCCTTGCAAACGTAAACATAAGACTCCTCTTTCTCTCGCCCCTCACCGTTTCTCTTCCCTCAAGTTTCAATAGTGTTCTGTTCAAAGCGTGTATCTCCTATCTGTTATTTCAGCAATAATATTTGATATATCACCCCGTTTATACAACATTTAGATTTATTTAGTTATTTTTAACAAACGAATTCGATTTAGCAGACTGAAATTTTTTGTGACTTTTTTATTAATTTTTTGCTAACTTTTTGAAGTTTTACACAAAATATTTTTAAAAAACTCGAAATTTCGTCAAAAATCACTTGCATTATGTCTTTAAATTGTGTAATATGTATATGTTCAGGTTGTCAAATTGCATAATCCCGCACAGACGTTAAATTATTAAAGAGGGGTATTTCGATGTCAAACAGACTTTTCCAGGGCGTTATTCACCAGATGTGTGAAGCAATCGACAGAACTATCGGTATCGTTGACGAAACAGGCACCATCATCTCTTGCAGTGAGCTCGGCAAGATAGGCGAAATTTTTTCATCCTTACCTTCCGAAGTTTTTACTGAGCATTTACCTGTATTCGCCGAGGGATTCACCTTCAAGCCCTTCGGTTCTCAGATCCATGCCGAATACGCTGTCTTCGTTGCAGGTACAGACGACCTTTCTGTCAAATACGCGGACGTTTTTTGTGTTGCATTGGGCACCATTAAACAGTTCTACGACGAAAAGTATGACAGAGCCAACTTTATTAAAAACGTCATCCTTGACAACATTCTGCCGGGCGACATATACGTTAAAGCCCGTGAGCTCCGTTTCAACAACGAAGTATCAAGAGTTGTTTTGCTCATCCGTGTTGCCGATGACAACGATATTTCCGTTTACGATGTAATTCAGAATCTTTTCCCCGACAAGACGAAAGATTTTGTCATCAGCATCAGCGACAGCGATATCGCACTCGTAAAAGAGGTTCGCAACAACATCGAAACAGGAGATCTTGAAAAGCTCGCACGCTCCATCTCCGACTCACTCAGCTCGGAATTCTACACCCAGCCTCTCGTAGGTATCGGCACAACCGTGACAGATATCAAAGATCTTGCACGTTCCTTCAAAGAAGCTCAGGTAGCTCTCGAAGTAGGCAAGGTGTTTGATACCGAAAAAGCAATCGTCAGCTACGATAACCTCGGTATAGCTCGTCTTATTTATCAATTGCCCACAACTTTGTGTGACATGTTTTTACGCGAAGTTTTCAAACGCGATTCAATCGAAAGTCTTGATTCCGAAACTCTTTTCACGATTCAGCGTTTCTTTGAGAACAATCTTAACGTTTCCGAAACTTCAAGAAAGCTTTTTGTTCACAGAAACACTCTGGTTTACCGTCTTGAAAAGATCAAAAAGATTACCGGACTCGATCTTCGGGAGTTTGATGATGCTATCGTCTTCAAGGTAGCTCTTATGGTAAAGAAATATCTTGACGCGAAGCCCGTCAAATTCTGATTTCCGTTAAAGGGTAAAATAGGACATGCTGTATCCTTAAAAAATTTAAAGGATTGATATTTTATGATCGAACTCAAGCATGTTTCCAAAGTATACGATAACGGTACCCATGCCCTCGACGATGTCAGTATCACCATTGATGACGGCGAATTTGTCTTCGTCGTCGGCGCTTCAGGTGCAGGTAAAAGCACCTTTTTAAAACTTATGATGCGTGAAGAGGTCCCCTCGGGCGGATCAATACACATCAATGATTATGATCTCGGAAAGCTCAAAAAACGTCAGATTCCCCATTTCCGTCGTACCATGGGAATCGTTTTCCAGGATTTCCGACTTATTCCCACAATGACCGTTTATGATAATGTCGCCTTTGCCATGCGCGTAATCGGCACAAAGGAGTCACAGATCAGAAGACGCGTCACACATGTGCTGAACCTTGTAGGTCTTGGCGGAAAAGCACGTTGTTACCCGAAGGAACTTTCAGGTGGTGAACAGCAACGTGTTGCTTTGGCGCGTGCACTTTCAAACAGCGCCGATCTTATTATCGCCGACGAGCCCACCGGTAACGTTGACCCGCAGATGTCACATGAAATCGTCGAATTACTCACAAAACTCAACGAAGCCGGCAAAACCGTTATCATGGTAACTCACGAGCACGACCTTGTCCGTCAGTTTGACAAGCGTGTAATCATTCTCGAAAACGGACGTGTTGTTCACGACGGTTCCACAAAAGACAGCGAGGAAGTTTTACAGTCTTCGCAAGGACATCTCGACCGTGCTCACCTCGAAAGCTTTGATTCAACATTTGCAATCAGCACAGAAGATTCTGCCAAGCTTGATAAATCAATCAGCAAGTTCAACGATTCTCTTCATAAGAAAAACACATCCGATTCTTCCGATTTCACGGTCTATGTTGACAAGTCGAAAAAGAAGAACAAAAAAGATGAATGATTGAAGGGAGTTGTTATTAATGTCAGGCAGTATCAGATATTTAACCAAAGAAGGTTTCAGAAATGTTTGGGTAAACAGACTGATGAGTATCGCATCGGTCTGTGTTCTTATGTCCTGTCTTATTCTGACGGGCATATCCTTCCTTCTGTTTGTCAACGTACAGTCAATTCTTGACTCCGTTGATGCACAGAACGTTATTGTTGCTTTTGTAGACAGCAATCTCACACCTCAGGAAATAGAGGAAATCGGAAACAAAATTTATAAAATCGATAATATTGACAAAGATAAAATTGTATATAAATCGGCATCCGACAACACTGCCGATTTTTACGAAAAGCATAAGGACGATCTCTTTGTGGATTACCTCGATGACGATAACGACGACATTGTCCCCGCATGCTTTGAGCTTCACCTTACCGACATGGAGCGTTTCGACGAAACGGTTGCCAAGGTTAATGCAATCGAAAATATTCAGTATACCCGCGAAAGCAGAGAGCTTTCCATGCTTCTTGTCGCCGTAAGACGTTTCACCACGTATTTCAGCCTCGGAGCAGTAGCCATGCTCTTGCTCATTTCACTTTTCATAATTTCCAACACGGTAAAAATCACCATGCACAGCAGACGTCTTGAAATCTCCATAATGAAAAACGTCGGCGCAACCAACTCGTTCATTCGTTGGCCCTTCATGGTTGAAGGTATGGTTCTCGGCTCTTTCTCGGGACTCGTTTCCCTCGGAATCGTTTACGGACTTTATGAGCTTGTTACCACACTTTCGGCATCCTTCCTCGCCACATTCGATTCGTTACATCTTGTCCCCTTCTCCGAGTATTGGTACTGGATTCTTATCGGCTTTGAGGTAATCGGTATTTTCACCGGCGGACTGGGAAGTGCCATTTCCATTAAAAAATATCTCAAGGAGAAAGATTATGATAAAGCACAAGAGGAATAATTCTTCCTTTCTGAAATGCTTTATTTCTGCGGCTACAGCATTATCATTAACTATATGTACGACGGTTTCGGTCTTTTCGCTGGATGCACCGACTGCGGCAACAAAACCCACAACGACTTCAAAAGAAGAACTTCCTTCCGATGTCCAGCTTTCGGAGCTTCAACAACAGTATGAGGAAATCGAAAGTCAGATAAATCAAGGAAAAGAAGAGCTTAAAGAGGTCGAATCCGGAAAAGCTGAACAAAATAAAAACATAGAGATCATCGAATCCGACATTGGAAAGATGAATGAGCAAATTGATATTCTTAACGAGAGAATCAGCATTCTCGACAACGATATCGGCAAGCTCAACTCATCAATCCTCAACCTTTCGTCCGAAATCTCAATTCTCGATACAGATATTAAAGATACGGAAGATAAGATTCACGAACTTCAGCGAAAGAATGACATTCTTTACGCAAAAATGAGAAGCCGTCTTGTTCTGAACTATATGACAGGTCAGGGATCCACTCTTCGTGTTTTGCTCGGAGTAACCGATCTCCCCGATTTTCTGATAAAGTTAGAAATTATCAGAAAACTTAACCGATACGAAAATTCTCTTATTGATGAATTTTCAAGAAATATTGATGAGCTTGACGGTCTTAACATTGATCTCAGCAATGACAGAACGACCGTGGATTCAAAAAAATCTCAGCTTGACAGCGAAAAAGCCACTCTCGCAAACCGTCAGTCGGATCTGGAGGCTTCTTCTTACGTTCTCGAAATGAAAAAGCAGATTTCCGAACACAAGTACCAGGAAGCCGTATCGTATTTCAAATCACTCGACAGCACGAGTGACGACTACAACGCAATGCTCAATCTTCTTGCAGACGAACAGCAACGTGTTGATGCCGAAATCGATGCCTATCTTTTAAAATACGGTTCCTCGGCTGAAGACGGTCAGAAAGAAGAAGTTACTTCCGCCTCGGGTGACGGCACTTCGATTTCCGAAACCACGACAAAGAAGTCTTCATCGGGCGGTATCACCTCTCCTCAGGCTCATACCGGTACCGTCGCTTCGGAAACGGAAACCGAGTCTGAAACAGAGAAAATTACCATTCCGTCCACAACAAAAATCAATGTAATTACCCCGGAGTCAATCAAGCTCATATGGCCCCTTCCGTACAAAAACTGTTATATTTCCGCTCCGTTCGGAAAATATCCGTCGGGAGGACCTCACAACGGTATGGACATCTGTGTCAAGGGCGGTACCGAAGGCAAAAATGTCGTAGCCGCCGCTGACGGAAAAGTAATCAATTACGGTTTTAATCACTGGTCTATGGGCAACTACATAATCATAGACCACGGTTACGGTCTTTTCACCGCTTACTATCATCTTAAAACGCTTTACGTAGGCGGAGGTGACACTGTTGAGCAAGGACAGGTTATCGGTCTTGCAGGTAATACGGGCAACTCAACGGGTCCTCACCTTCATTTTGAGGTCAGAATCAACAGAAACGGAACCATCACGCGGGTAAATCCGCTTAAATTCGTTTCAATACCAAAATAAGTTAGAGGAAAATCAATGAAAATCAACAAGAAAAAGAATTCTATCCGCGCATTTTTCCTTGCTCTGATAGTGACTGTTTCGGCAATTTACTTTCCCATGCCCTATTCTCACGCAGAATCGGTAGAGGATCTTGAACAGAAATATCAGGAGCTTGAAGAAAAGCTTGAAGAAAACCAGAAACTGCTTGATGAGAACGATGAAAAACGAGATGAGCAAAAACAGACTGTTTCCGCTCTTGAAGCACAGATCAACGATCTTAACAGTCAGATAAGCATTCTTGACAGTAAAATTGCGGTTTTGGATAAGGATATTGCCACGCTCAACGGCAGTATTTATGCACTTGACGCCGAGATTGAAAGCATTAACGCCAAAATTACCGAAACCAAAATTGAAATCACCATGCAGGAAACGACCATCAGGCTTACCCGTGAAAAGCTCACCGAAAGACTTGCTCTTTCGTATATGATGGGTGAAGCTTCAAAACTCGAATTGCTTCTCGGAGCGAAGAGTCTTGCCGATATTCTCACGTGGCGCCAGTTCATTCAGAACGCTTCCGAATACGATAAGAATCTCGTTCTCAATCTCGAAAAAAGCATTGCCGATCTTAATGAATTGAGCTCGCAGCTCGAAGCCTCCATCGATACCATCAACATCAAAAAAGATGAAGTTGAAAAGGAAAAATCGGAGGTCAAGGCGAAACAGGCAGAAGTTCAGTCTTCCGCCGATAATCTCGAAAGCAAAAAGAATACCGTCGATGTAAAAAGAGGCGAAGCCGTTGCGCTTTTGAAAACGCTCGACAACCAAAGTGCCGAATATAAGCGCATCGAAAAACAGTTGATAGCGGAACAGGCTAAAGTCGATGCCGAAATCGACGCATTGATTGCTTCGCAGGGTTCATCCGAAGGTCAGATAACCGTCGAAAATGACGGCACTCTCATCTGGCCCGTACCGTATGAAAACTGCTACATTTCCGCCCACTTCGGACAGTACCCCTCGGGCGGTCCCCACAACGGCATGGACATCTGTGTCAGAGGCGGCAGCTACGGCAAGAACATTATTGCGGCTCAGAGCGGTAAAGCGATGACCGTCGGTTACGGTCATTGGTCGATGGGCAACTACATTATTCTCGACCACGGCAACGGACTTTTTACCGCATATTACCATTGCAGCACCATTAAAATCAGTCAGGGTGCCACCGTAAAGCAGGGACAGGTCATTGCTTTGATCGGTGATACGGGAAATACCACCGGCCCCCACCTTCATTTTGAAGTAAGGCTGAACAAGGGCGGAAAAGTCACCCGTGTAAATCCCGCAAATTACGTTAAAATGCCGTAAAACAACCGAATAGTATATCGTGGAGGTAATGATAATGAAATCAGCGACACACCTTTCATTCTTCAAGCTAATTTTGTCACTCGTTCTCCTTACGATTATCGCATTGTCCCCCGTTACAGCTTTCTCGCAAACGCTTGAAGAACTTGAAGAAAAGCAGCAAATGCTCGAAAATCAGATTGACGAAAACAAGCACAAGCTCGAAGAAAACGAAGAGAAAGTAAAAGATCAGAAGCAGAACGTTTCTGAAATTGAGTCCGAATTAAATAAATATAACAGTAAAATCGATGTGCTTGATGCCGAAATTTCGGATCTTCAAAATGAAATCGATTCAATGAATTCCGACATCGACACTCTTGATTCCGAGATAAACAATATCAATCTTAAAATCACGGAAATCAAGATAACCGCTGCCATGCAGGAGGAAAAAATCAAAGCCACACGTCAGAAGCTTACAAATCGACTTGTTTCTTCATATATGGCGGGCGACTCGAGTATTCTTCAGATATTATTAGGAGTAGACTCTCTTTCCGAGTTACTTACACGGACTCAGATCCTCCGCAACATCTCACAGCACGAAAAGAAATTAATTGACAGCCTTAAGAACGAAATCGAAGAACTGAACGAAATGAATTCTCAGCTTGTTTCGGCAATTGACACGGTCAATATCAGAAAAAACGAAATCAGGGAAAAGCAGTCTGAAGTCAAAGATAAGCAGGAGGCCGTTCAGGTTTCTGTCGATGAACTCGAAAACGAAAAAAAATCTGTTGAACAAAAAAGAAGAGAGGCAGTTGCACTCCTCAAAACACTCGACAGTCAGAGTGACGAGTATAAGAAAGTCGAAAGAATGCTTATTGCCGAGCAGGAAAAGGTCGATGCCGAGATTGACAGAATGCTTCTTCAAAACGGCTCCGACGAGAACAGCAATAATTTCGACAATAAGGACACCCCATTCATATTCCCCTTAAAATACACCCCTTCCCAGTGTTACACTTCGGCAGGCTACGGACAGTATCCTTCAGGCGGATCTCATTACGGCGTTGATATGTGTGTCCGACATGACGTAGGCAAGACAAACGGTGCTGAAATTGTTGCATCGAAAAGCGGAAAGGTTTTTCAGGCACGCAATCATTCAACGATGGGCAACTACGTTATTATCGATCACGGTAACGGCTACAACACGGTATACATGCATTGCAGTGTACTCAAGGTGTCTGAGGGACAAACTGTACAGCAGGGACAGACAATTGGTCTTGTCGGCAAAACGGGTAATACTTCGGGCTATCATCTCCATTTTGAAGTCAGAGTCCGTAAGGGAGATAAAATCATCAGGGATGACCCGGGCAAATACATAACGATCCCCGCAAAAATGTAACAAAGGCGGTAAATCATGAGCAAGAAAATCTCTCTTGGTGTTGCATTGTCACTCGTTGTAGTCGCAATTGCCGTGACTTTTGCATTCACCATGACTTTTTCGCAGTCCGTATATAACAATTTGATATCTAATATTTCAGGACGTGCCGAGATGTATTCTGCCATTGAAGACATCAATGCTCTGATTCAGTCTAACTATTATAACTTTGGCTCAATTAACAATGAACAGATCAATTACAGCATTTCCAAGGGATATATCAACGGTCTGAACGACAGTTACAGCAGATTTATGACTGCAAGCGAATATATTGATTACTCCAACAAGCTGAGCGGCAAGGCATCGGGAGTAGGAATTACTGCCGTCTGGAACAAGACTTCAAATAATCTTGTAGTTACTTCTGTTGCAACCGGCTCATCCGCCTATGTAAAAGGCGTAAAAGCTGATGATATCATCCTGAAAATTGCAGGTGAAAAAATCACAGCAAAGAATTACGAAGAAAGGCTTCAGCTTCTCAGCGGAGATAATCTTTCGACGGTTTCTCTTACCTGTAAACGAAACGAAACCGAACTTGATTTCAATGTCACCATAGGTTACAGCTATTCTTCCGTAACCTGTAAGACAATCGGAAACATCGGATATATACGTATTTCAGCCTTTTATGCAAATACGGGAAGCCAGCTTGTCGATGCTGTAAATGAGCTTCGTAACAGCGGTATTACGGCAATTGTTTTTGACCTGAGAAACACGGCAGAAGGCACCGTAAAATATGCCGCCGAAACTGTTGACAAGATAACGCCCATATGCAGTGATAAGAACGAGGTTTTGGCAACACTGGTGGGAAGAGATGATTCGGTAATTGAATCTTTTCCATCAACGTCGAACAACCTGAATCTCCCCATGGCTGTTCTCGTGAATTCTAAAACAGCCGGTCCCGCTGAGCTTTTTGCTTGTGATCTCCGTGATTTTGACAAAGCTGTTTTGGTCGGTGAAACAACGGCGGGTAACGGTACTTCTCAACAGATTTTCCAGCTGGAAGACGGCAGTGCCGTGCTTCTCACGACTTCAAAAATTCGTCCTTACAAGAGTGAACCGTTCAACGGTACGGGCTTAGTCCCCGATCATGAGGTTTTCCAGGATATCACTTCTTCTCCCGAGCTTTTGAAGGAATCCGAAGATACCCAGCTTCAAAAAGCTGTTTCACTTCTCAGCGGAAACTAATCAATTACGGAAGGTAACATCATGAAAACTATCGATTTAATTGTTCCTTGCTATAACGAAAGTGAAGTTCTCCCTCTGTTTTACTCGGAGGTTTGTGCCGTGGCTTCAAAACGCCCCGATTTTGAATTCAACTTCATTTTTGTAAACGACGGAAGCAAAGATTCCACCTTCGAGGTAATCTGTGACCTCTCCGCCAAAGATTCAAGAGTAAAATACATCTCTTTCTCCAGAAACTTCGGTAAAGAAGCTGCCATGCTAGCCGGAATGAAGTATTCTTCTTCCGACTACGTTTGCATCCTCGATGCAGATTTACAGCACTCCCCCGATTTGATTCTCGAAATGCTTTCAGCTCTTGAAAATGACGACTCATACGATGTTGCCGCCGCACGACGCACAGACCGTCAGGGTGAGAATAAATTCAAGAGTGCTTTTTCAAAGTACTTCTACAAAGTGATCAACAAAATGAGCTCGGTGGACATACCCGAAAGTGCCCAGGATTTTCGCGTTATGCGCAGAAAGGTTGCAGATTCCATCATCTCCCTTCCCGAATACAACCGTTTTTCAAAGGGAATTTTCAGTTGGGTAGGTTTTAGCACGCTCTGGTTTGATCACGAAAACCGTGAAAGAGCTGCCGGCGAAACAAAGTGGTCTTTCTTCAGCCTTTTAAAATACGCTGTTGACGGTATCATCGGTTTTTCAACGGTCCCTCTTAAAATTTCACTTTTCACCGGCTCCGCCGCCAGCATACTCGGTCTTATCTACGCACTGTTTATCATCATTAAAACTCTTATAAAAGGTCCCGATGTAAACGGATACCCCTCAATTATCTGTGCGATACTCATTCTCGGAGGTCTTATTCTCATAAGCCTCGGCATCATCGGTGAATATCTTGCAAGAATTTATCTCGAAGTGAAGCACAGGCCCGTTTTTCTTATCGACAAGACAAACATTGGAATCAAAACAAAATAAACTAAAACAAATACAGAGTTACCTCGCTTTGAAGTAACTCTGTATTTTTACTTATACTGCTTTATGAAACCGTCATACTCATTATCTCGCGGAAGGGATAACTATCATCTGTCGATCTTTGAGCACTGAATCCTTCAACTGATTTTCCGTCATTATGCGGTCAACGGTTGTTCTGTATCTTCCTGCAATATCCCAGATGTCCTCCCCTTCTTCGGCAAAATAAATAACAACCGACGGAGTTTCGATATTTTCGTTACCGTCCTCCAACGTAGCATCAACAAGAATTCTTTTGGTCACATACGAATAAACCGTACCGTCGATAATTATTTCCGCCTGAAGCTTCACTTCATTTTCAGACGAACAACTGCACCTGAATGCTCCGACTTGCAATATCGGATCAAACAGCGTGTTATCCGATTCACCCGACAGCTTCTTGACAAACTCAAATTCCACCTCTCTTTCGGTAGCGGAAGGCTCACCGTCACCGTTGAGATAAAGCATCATAACGGTCATTTTTCCTTCAAGCGTAAGTTCATCGTCCCTGACGCTCTGAGTATGCCTTAAACCGTTGCACCATGAAGCTACAAGAGTAGATATACCCTCTGCTCCAAAATCGAAATTCCGACTGATTCTGAGCGTGTCGGAAAGCTTTTCGGATAACGTCTTGAAGCCGACATTTTCGAATCTGCCGTTAAAGACACCCTTCATCGAATAAGCATCATTAATCACATCCGACATCATTCTTTGTTCGGAGATAATAAACGCATCCACTTTTACATTGATCTCTATCTGGTTGGTTATACCGTTAGCATCATTCTTTGTCGAAACCGAAATATTACAGATTTTAAGAAATACATCGCTTTCGCTGTCCTCACCGGCACCTTCTGATTCTATTATCTGACTTACAGGCATGGTGTGACTGAACACAAAAGCCGATCCGTCGTCATTTTCTCCCGAGTAGACGACATCGACCGTCAAGTCGCCCTTTACAAGGATTTTTCCGCTTACAGCCTTTGTACCGTTTGAAACAACTCCGGCAGAAGCACTCAGTACTCTGTCAATGGGCGCATATCCGTCGGGAAGCTTTGCAACCTCGCTCATAACAAAACTTCGTACATTGCATCCGACGGCATTCAGAAGGTCAATTCTGTTGCTCTTGAACTGAATATTGTCGTCCTCACAGCCGCAGATAATGCTTCGTTCGACTCTGCCCTTAACAAGAAAACGAAGAGAAATTACACCCTCTATGTTGAGTTTTCTCTGTCCCGTTGCCCTGCAATTGACAAAATCGGTATTTGCAGTCGTAATCAACGAGTATTCGGACTGCAACGTGCCGTCATCGATACTCTTTCCGAATGAAAAATTCTGTTCATAGCAGTAAATTCTCTTATTCTCCGAGCTGTATATTACTCTGAGAACTGCCGTTCCGTCCGCTGTGACTCTGCCGTCGGTTATAACGGACGACGTTATTCCGGGATTAACCGTACATTTGAGCACTCTTTGAATATCGGGAAAGTAATCGGGAAGCGTTACATCAAAATCAAATGAATTGTCAACCGTCGTATCGAGAACTGTTCTGACTTCTCCAAACGTGCACTTTTTAAAATTCAGATTCATGTGAATTATCTCCTTAACTTCATTTTCAAGAAAAATATATTCACATCATGTCCGTAATATACCAAAAAAGCCCGGTCAAACGAATTTAACCGAGCTTTTTATAAATCTTATTCTTGAACTCTGCTCCGAAATCCGAAGGATCGGGCATCATCATGGAGTAGACTTCAGCGGCTTTCCTCTCTTTGTCAAAAACATATTTGCCGTCATCGGACAAATTGTCAAAATCTGTTTTTTTTGTAATAACGGGAACAGACGAAGTTTTTTTGATAATCTTTAAAACCTCCGCCCCCCTCTCGCTGAACGCAAGCAATCTGGCATACGGAACATGATCGGGAATCCTGTCGATACCAAGGAAATAGGACATCACTATACGGCGAATTCGCGAATGAGTATATCTCTTTGTTTTCACTCTGTCGTATAAATCTTCAAGCGTATCACAACTCTTTGAACAATCAATAATTCTGTTTTCGATTCCTTCGGAAACATCGGGTAACGAACGAAGGTCAGTCGGCACGGCATTACGTAAACTGAGTATGACGGCTCTTTCAAGGTATCTGAGATCAACGGGTGATTTTCTGTTTTTAATTTCTCTTTGCACCGTAATATAACTTTCTTTCGGAAGAAATGCTTCAAAGTCTTCAGAGCTTCTGATACACTTTCTGATCATTGAAGCACTCGAGAAGCCGTCGAACGAAATGTCGCTGTCGTGCGGAGAATTAAGCCTTTCGACGGTGACGGGTGTTATTTCCGAATTCAACCGCAAAAGCTCTCTGCAATACTCAATACCGAGAATATTGTTCGGATTTATGAGCAAACTCGAATATTCGGGACCGAGAATTTCTTCGACTGCTTTTTGGCGAACAGACGCAAAAGTTTCCCCGTTAAAAAGATTTTTCTTTATATAGTCCGAAATTTCGTCGGACTCAATAATTTCGGCAATTCTTCTTATTTTCCGAATGTCCGCGCATTCGCTTCCGAAGCTCAGATAATCTATACACCCGAGAGAATTTACAAGTGATACGCCGCCCATGGAAAATTTCTGAGCAGTGGCAATCGACCAGCACACGGGAAGCTCAAAAACAACATCGACACCGCACTTGACGGCCGATTCGGCACGTGCATATTTAGACATAATTGCAGGCTCGGCACGTTGAACAAAATTGCCGGACATAACCGCTATAACCGCATCGGCAACCTCACGAGTCCGCTTGATGTGGTATTCGTGTCCGTTGTGAAACGGGTTATATTCAGCTATGATTCCGGCAATTTTCATGATTTAACCTTTCAGTCCGTTTACTGCTTCCGCAATCTTTTCAACGTCACGTTTATTGACAAGAATGTCGCATCTGCCGTTGAAATCAACCGCGTAAAAGCTTCTGTCAAAGGGAATAAACTTCAATGTCATTTCTGAGAAACCGTCTCTGTTAAGCTTATAAACAACCGTAATATCCGCCTTTGTTTCAGTGACTTTTTCATCTGTTATTCCCTCGGAAACTATACTTTGAATCGAGGAATATACGCTGTAAAAGTCGGTAGCTGTCATTAATTTACCGTCCAGCGTATAATCTGCCCGGGCAATTCCATCGTCGCCGACAGAATGAGTAATATTTATAACGGAAGTTTTACCGTTCGCCGTGACAGTCATCGAATCAATCTCTTCAGCCGATATAAGACAGACATCCCGATAACGAAGAGATTTATAATCAAACTCACGGAGATTATCGATATAATCCGCTTCAATAAGGTAGACGACATCTTTTTTTGCTTCTTTTGCGTAATATCTGCCGTCTTCGCGCTGACCGCCGACGGTAAGACTCAAAACCTTTTCCGAAACCTTGGTTTCGGTTACAGGTAAGTCATTTTCATCTGTTTCTCCCGTATCAATTTCTTCGGTTACCGTGTAATCGACTGTAATTGAAAGTGTCGGATTATCAAAACCGAAAGCAGCAAGCTCATTCGAATCGGCAGAATAATCGGCGCAACCGCTTTCTGTGTACGCAACCGACAAACCGGCAAGCTTCTGTGCCGCGTCGGAATCAATAGGAGTTACACTGTCCGAAAACCACGTGTAAGAGTCCGTGTAAACCGTTGACAATCCGTCAGGTTCATTAAATATCACGTTTTTCTTACCGTCAAGGACAAAATTCACGGTGTTAACTTCTTCCGTCGAAACGGTTGTAAGCGCTTCAACATCCGCAAGATCTTCGTATCCTTTATTAAAAAGCTCAACAAACTCCGCGGACACAAGATAAATCTTCTCATCACCGCGAATATTGAAATAATACGAGTCGCTGAACGAATTGAAATTTCCGATACGGTACGTGATTTCACTGCCGTCGGTCAATTCAAAAACAACTTCCGACGAAGGCTCGGACAAGCCGTATTCTGAAAAATCCTCTTTTTTGTCGGATACGAATCTCGATGCCTTTAAAGAAGTAACTTCGCTTATGATTCCCGAAACCGCCGACTGATCAAGCGGAAAATCCTTGTCTGTGCTGAGGTGCCACGAATCGGCATCTCTGACAAAAGCAATGCTCTCATCATCAAAAACATACTGAATAAGAGCTATTTCGTCGGGATTCATAGTACCGATTTCAATAATTTCTTCTTTTTTGTGGTCGGTATCCCCGGTATCTTCTCCGAGAAATTTACTGACAGCAAAATAAACACCGACCAGAAGCGCAATGAGAAGAATAAAAATTATCAGTTTTTTTCCCTTTCGCATCAGCGTTTTTTCCTCCTGACGAATATAACAATGCCGCTGACAAGAAGTATAACGGGCACCACGATAGTTATAGCCGCCGACAACAACAATCCGCTTGAATCGGTAACCTCAAGTGCACCGCCCGAGGAAAGCGACTTTGCCTCAACGACAGAAATCTTTTCATCAAGCTCGCACAGCCATTTTATCGAATTAAGGAAAAGATTAAGGTTTCCCGTATAAGAAACAAAACCTTCATCGAGGAAATACGGAGTTGAAATAACAACTCCCCTCATCTCGTTGTTACCGACAGTTTCGCTGACAGCATATCCGAGAGTAAACTGTCCCGAAACATCGTTATCCGATTTTTCAACAGATGAATTTGTGAAATCCGTTCTGCGGAACGCCTTATCACTCGTCGTGAAAAGAGGTACAAGAGATAAAGAGCTTCTGTACGACGAAATCTCCTTTATACTCTGTGAATTGGGGAAGAAAACATGGAATCCGTTTTTGTTGATCGGATTTGTAATGTCGTGGCTCTCAATCGACGGAACAAGGTAATTCGGACTGTAATAGAAACTGTTTTCATCGCCCTCGATGATAATGCCGTTTTCGGTTTCAAGTCCGTATTCCTCAAGCAAAAGTGAGAAATTCGGCAACTCACCAAACTCATCGGTGCTGAGCGTCGTAACGAAAATACGACCGCCGTTTTTAAGATAATCAAGAATGGCTTCCAGTTCTTTTTCTGAAATATCCACCGTCGGCGACACAAGCAAAAGACATTCGCAATCGTCGGGGACATCTCTCTCCATCACAAGATCGAGGTCCCTGAGTTCAATATTCTGATTTGAAAGCTCCTGCTTTACAGCATCAACAATAGTATACTCACCGTGACCTGTCATACAGTATACAACGGGAAGTGTATCCGTCGTTACAAAGTCGAGCGCAGAAGTAATCTCGCTTTCGCCGTCAAAAATATCGGGATAAACTTCATATCCGTAATACAAATATTGTTGCATCTCTTCGCTGTATTCGTAAATTTCTCCGCCGTCGACGACCTTGTTTCTCTTTTCGCTCACAAAGATAAGGCTGTTTTCGGAAAGAGCCGTATCGGAATACTTGCCCGCTATCTGACTTATCTCGGGATCACTCACTTCGACCTTTATATGACTGTTCATGTCGGTATATCTTGAAAGAAGTGTCGTGAGTCCATTATCAATGTTTTCATTTGTAGCAAGATGGTAAACGGTGATATCCTCATCGATATTGTTGACAATCTCCTTGGAGTAATCGCCTATCGAATACAGATCATTCGAGCTGATGTCAATCTCTGTATATTTAGCGGGAAGTGCAGAGATGATGAGGTTTACAAGAATTACGGCGACAAGAGATATTGCACAAATAACAATACTGTATCCGCCGGCCTTGAATGCTTTTTTGTTAATGTTCTTTGACTTTTTTGCAAGCTTTTTCATCAGCTCCACCTCCTCTTATCGAATGAATGAACAGTAAAGACGTTGAACAAAACCGATACCGAAATAAAGTAGACGATCGATTTAACATCAAAAACACCGTTCGCAAAGCTGTTGAAACGACCGAAAACCGAGAGGGTTCCGAGAATTGTCGGAAGAAGACCTTCAAGAATTGTTGAATCGACGAAACTGATAACTATAACGGGTATTTCGAGTACCACAAACAGAATCCACGAAAGATTACTGCTCTTTGTAAAGAAATACACTAAAAGAGCCACAATAAGGTTTAAAACGGCAAGTCCGACAAGTGATGCCGAAGACGAGGAAGGAATGTACGATTCAAGCGAGTCCATCATGTAGCAGATAAATACCGCCGCAAAACTGAGAACTGCCGCAATAATCTGATTTTCCGTAACCGATGACATTAGCATTCCGATTGAAATAAGCGAAGCTCCGAGGAGGAAGAATGCCAGAACGGTTGTGTAAATCGCCGTATAGGAAATATACCCGGCAGGATCAAAAATCGAAAGAAGCAACGGATAAAGCGCACTGATTGCAACGGGAATTGCAAACACGGTAAGCATGGCGAAATACTTTCCGAGAACGATATCCGATGTTTTAATCGGTAATGAGAAAAGCAGTTGATCTGTTTTAAGTTTTCTTTCTTCCGAAAACGATCTCATCGTCAGTATCGGAACAGCAATAAGAAAAACAAAAGAAATGTTGTAGTAGATATATTCGAACTGAGATGAGCCGTTGATAAAATTAATTACGCCGGAATAAATTCCGATAACAACGAGAAAAAAGGCGATAAAAACAAAACCTGTCACATTGTTGAAATAGGATTTAAGCTCTTTTTTGTATATTGCTCCCAAATCAGTCAGCCTCCTCTTCTTCATTTTCTTCGACGGCTTCGAAACCTTCGGAAACCTCGTTTTCTTCGTCCGTTTCGCACTCGTCTGATTCCCCGACGTATTCAGTCTGCTCAGAGCCTATAAGCTCCATGAAAACATCTTCAAGGCTTGCCTTCTTCTCTTCAAGCTTAATGATATAACACTCGTTTTCAAAGAGAGCTTTTGATATGTCGGCAGCAACGTCAGAATCCTTCGCGCATTCAATAACAATGTCAACTTTTCCGTCTTGATGAGTTTTTTCGATTTTGAAAGAAACAACTTCGCCGATATTGCCGAGAGCTTTTTCGACATTTTCAACCGTACCGTTGACAGAAACATAAATCACGTCATTCGAAACTATACCCGCTTCAAGGTTTTCGGGTGAGTTTTCGGCAATAATCTTACCGCCGGAAATGATAAGAATTCTGTTACAGATTTCGCTGACCTCCGACAGAATATGACTGCTGAAAATAACGGTATGCTCACCCGCAAGAGATTTAATAACATTTCTGATTTCAATAATCTGAGCAGGATCAAGACCTACCGTGGGCTCGTCAAGAATAATAACCTCGGGATCACCGAGAATCGCCTGTGCAAGACCAACCCTTTGCTTGTAGCCCTTCGAAAGATTCTTGATAAGTCTGTTCTTTACATCGAAAATACCCGTCTTTTCAATAACCGCCGCAACAGCATCTTTTAATTGCTTCTTTTTGATTCCCTTGAGGCTGCCCACAAACGACAGGTATTCCTCAGCAGTCATATCGGTATACAAGGGCGGCTGCTCGGGCAGGTAACCGATCGATGATTTCGCCTTGATTGCATCCGTAAGGATATCATGACCGTTAATAAGAACTGTTCCGCTTGTAGCGGAAAGACAACCCGTTATAATGTTCATCGTTGTCGATTTTCCGGCTCCGTTAGGTCCGAGAAAACCATAAATCTGACCTTTTTCCACAGTGAAACTTATGTTATCAACTGCAAGGTGATCTCCGTACTTTTTAACAAGATTTTTTACTTCAATCAAAATTATTTTCCTCCTTTTCAGGTTACGTTCTGAAAAATTATACCTAAAATTATTAAACAAATAATGAACAAACCGAGAATATTTACAGTATATTCCAACATCTTTTAAAATACCGAATTCATATTGTTAAAAAGACTTGAAAAATAAACCGTTTAGTTATATAATACAACAGATGAATACATATTTCAAGTAAAAACAGTTTACGGAGGTAAAAAATGAATATTCTCGTTATTAATGCAGGCAGCTCTTCACTCAAGTATCAGCTCATCAACATGGACAATGAGCAGATGATCGCAAAAGGCAACTGTGAACGTATCGCACTCGGCGACAGCTTTATCGGCGGCAAAACCGCTGACGGCAGATCCTTCGAAAGATTAGTTCCCCTTGCCAACCATACAGAGGCTTTCCACGAGGTTAAGAAGGCCCTTACTGAAGGTGACTGCAAGGTGATTGACTCCCTTTCCGAAATCGCTGCAGTCGGCCACAGAATCGTTCAGGGTGGCGCACTCTTCAACAAGAGCGTTCTTATCACCGACGAAGTAATCGAAGGCATCGAAAGTCTTTGTGACCTCGCTCCCCTTCATAATCCCGCACACATCCAGGGCATCCGCGCCTGTATGGATGTTTTCGGAAAAGAAGTACCCGAAGTCGCAGTTTTCGACAACGCTTTCCATTCAACAATGCCCGATGAAGCTTATATGTTCGCCATTCCTTATGAGTATTACGAGAAATATCAGGTTCGCCGTTACGGCTTCCACGGTACTTCTCACCGCTATGTAAGTGCACGCTGTGCCGAGGTTATGGGCAAGCCCGTCGAGGATCTCAAAATCGTCACCTGCCATATCGGCAACGGCTCCTCAATTACGGCAGTAAAGAACGGCAAGGTTATCGACACTTCCATGGGACTTACTCCCCTCGACGGTTTCATCATGGGTTCTCGCTGCGGCGGAATCGATCCCTCCGTTGTTGTTTACCTTCAGCAGAAGGAAGGCTGGACACCCGAAGAAACAGACATCGTTCTCAACAAGAAGTCAGGCACACTGGGTATTTCAGGTGTTTCTTCCGACGACAGAGATCTCTGTGCCGCTGTTAAAGAAGGCAATGCACGTGCAGACCTCGCAAGAAGAATGCAGAGATATCAGATCAGAAAATTCATCGGAAGCTACATTGCCGCAATGGACGGTGTCGATGCCATCGTATTCACGGGCGGTGTCGGCGAAAATGCCGTTGATATGCGTGAACACATTTGTAACAACCTTTCTTACCTCGGCATTAAGATTGATTCCGAATACAACGAAACTCTCCGCAGAGGCGCTGAAGGCGAAATTTCAACTCCCGATTCTGCTGTCCGAGTATTTGTTCTTCCCACCAACGAAGAGCTCGTTATCGCAAGAGATACCAAGGACATATACGATTCTCTCAACTAAACTATTTTTTAGCGACTTACCTGAATCGGGTAAGTCGCTTTTTTATAAAAAATTAACCGATTAGTCACCTCAGACGACAAATTTGTTCACATTCTTGCGTTATAATCTCATCGTGAAGGAGGTGACATCATGCACAACCGTACGGTGCTGGTATGCGTAACACCGCAAGTATCGTGTAGAAATCTTATTACGTGCGGTCACGCAATTGCTCAAAGAGAAGATGCCGAGATGAGAATTATTTGCGTTTTTTCGCAAAAAGCTTGTTACTCCCCCGACTTTGAAGCGCTGGAAATACTTAACGAATCCTCAATGGAGTACGATTCCGAAATGACTGTTTTCTTCAACGATTCTCCTGCCGAGATAATTGCGGAAACTGCAAAAAGAAAGGACTCTCCGATTATCGTACTCGGATTTCCGGGAAATAAAAGCTCCGGATTTATCGGCAAGCTTCACGCTTTTCTTCCCGATACCCCTTTATGTATGGTTGACGACGACTGCACAGTATATAAAATCGAAAAGAAAGATATGACTCAATGTAAAAAGCAGATTTTCTGTTAATCCATAAATAAATTATTCAGGAACCGTGCCAAAAGCTGCGGTTCCTGTGATTTTACACTTGAAATATGTCGTCTGCAACGTTATAATAGTATTAATATTCAAGAAAGGTGACTCGACCTATGAAAAACAAAAAAATCGTTATCCCCGTAATTTGTGCAGTGATTATTATTGCCCTCTTAGCAGGTTCTTTCGGTATATATTTTTCTTTACTCAATAATGTTCCCGAGCGTGCAGCCGTAGAAACCAGATCTTCACGTTTCTTTTCACACTCGAGATCATATGCACTCACTGTTTCACCCTATGACACAGACTGTGTCTTTGAAACATACGAAGGTCTTCAGAACTATTACCTCAAGCACCGTCATAATGCGGAAGGTGTCGAGATCGTTCTTCATCTCACAAAAGACAATAAGCTCGTTGTTTTCTCGGGTGATCTGTCCGATTACAGTAACTCTCATATTCTTTACGGAAAAGATGCCACTATTTCCTCTCTCACTCTTGAGGAACTCAGAAAAGTAAATCTTGCTTATAACTTTGCGGACAGCAACGGTCAGATGTTCTACAAAACCTACAACGATGATGAAAATATCAACCTTGTCAATATTCTGACGTTCGAAGAAATGATTAACTGGTTTAATTCACAGCGTGCCGATATGCCTCTCTTCGCGATAAAGCTTGACGAATCAATCAAAAACAATGCAAATGCGGTGATTGATGAGATTTACAACTGTTTTAACAGCATCGACTGCAACGGCAACTACTTCGTTTCATCAGATAATAAAGCAATTGCCGATTATATTGATTCTGCCTATCCCGAAATGCTCAGAAGTGCTACCGAAAGTGAAGCGAAAAAGCTCTTTGTAAACTGTCTTTTAAACAAAGACGTTGATGTGTCCTATGAAATTGTTTATCAGAGCTGTAACGAAGGAGTTTTCGGAAACTTCTCGTCAGAAAAATTCATCAATTATGTCAACAACGCAAATATCGCTTTAATTCTTAAGGATGCAGATGAGTCCGAAGTCAGCACTCTTATTTCTTATAAAGTGGACGGCATTGCCACTTCCGATCCCGAAACAGTCAAGACTCTTATCAAAGAAGATTTTTCATCATCAAGATCTTAATGGCTGATATTCATGTGACGAAAGTGTAAAATATCCGTCACTTGAAAGCCAGACAAGTTTCCTCTTTTCTGTTTCGGATAACAGTTTTTTCTCTGTGTTTTTTGCACTTTTTAAAAATTTTCCCGGCAGCTCTTCACCGATGCAGATTGCCGATATTTTTCCTACTTCGAGCACGTCATCAGCATTCTCTCCCGTAACGATATACGATGTCAGTTCAGAATCGGCATTACTTTTTAGCCTTAGCAATATTTCGCTTTTTCCGTTTTTTAAGCTTATGATATAGTCGCCGTTTTCTGATTCTTTAATAAGACTGCTCTCACTGATTTTTATGTTTTGTGAAAATTCGTTAAAATCGTTACAAAATTTTATTATGTCGGTTTTACCGCTGTTTTCACAACCACACAAAATCAAAAGAATCAGCAGACATACCGTCAACCGTTTCATTAACATTCCCCCTTTTAGTTAAATTTATTTTAGGAGATATAAAAATATGAAAGACTTAACACTTTTTATTGAAGAACTTATGGAAAAAACCGCTTTTCCCGAGGAGTCGAGGGACACATTCAGAAATATCAACGGTGCCCTTCTCGCATCAACCGAATACCAAAGAGAATTCGACGAGATCTACGCTACCTGCCTCGAGCAAGATTTCGACGACATCGGAACACACCTCGATAAAGCCCAGTCATTAGGCGAAAAAATGGGTATTCACGAATACTCCATCAAGCTCTTCTTCTTTATGTATGCCGCTTACGATCTTAAAGTGCGCTATGAAAAAGAAGGCATCGATTCAGAGATTTACTGGGACTCCATGTGCGACCTCAGAGCAAAACTCATTGAATGTCACGATGTGTACGGCATCTGGGGCTCTTTTGTTGCCACCTGGTTCAGAGGCTTTTTCAATGTTTCAAGATTCGCCCTCGGCAGACTCCAGTTTGAAGAAACAGATTTCGACGAAGAACAGAACTATGTTTTCGGCAAATACGAGGTTAAAAACGGTGAAACCGTCATCAATATTCACATCCCCTCTCTCGGCAGACTTCCCATCGAATCCGTTTATGACGCCCTGAAAAGAGCCTACAAGTTTTTTTCGAAGTTTGTACGTGAAGACAAGATTCTGGTTTTCGTTTGCGGATCCTGGCTTCTCTACAAGGAAAACCTCGACTTCTATCCCAAAGGAAATCTCACAAAATTCATCGAGTGCTTCGACATTATCGACAGTCACGACAACGAAACCTTCGGAGATTGCTGGAGAGTTTTCGGAAAATATAAGGATCTCCCCTACAACGAGCTTCCTCAGGACACTTCTCTTCGAAAAGCATATGCAGAGCGACTTATGAGCGGCAAACCTACCGGCGGCGGATTCGGAATAATCCTCTTCGACGGAAACGAAATAGTCAACAGATAATCTGAATTTGAACGGGCTGTAAAAAACTTACGTTTTTTACAGCCCGTTTTATGTTTAAATTAAAGATAAAAGCTAATAATATAATTACTAAAATCAGCCAGAGGTTCAATTAATGAGTATTACGTTAATCCGAGTGACAATAATGTATTTAATCATTACATTAAGCATACGTCTTATGGGACGAAGGCAGGTAGGTGAACTGCAATCAACAGAATTAGTTGTAACTTTTCTGCTGTCAGAGATAATAGCAATGTCAATTGAAAACAGCGATTTACCTCTGCTCAACTCGATTGTGAGTGCTCTGTTACTTGTGGCCTTCGAAATTGTCAGCTCAGTCATCTGTATGAAATCGGAAAAGATCAGAAAAATATTGCAAGGAAATCCTATCAAAGTAGTTGACAACGGAAATCTCAAGCAGAACGAATTGAAAAAATTAAGACTGACACTCGATGATTTGCTTGAAGCACTACGCGAAAAAGACTGCTTCGACTTGAATGAAGTACAGTACGCAATACTTGAAACTAACGGAAAAATCAGTGTTCAACTAAAGCCTGAATACAGAACAGTCACAAATATGCAAAACGATTCAGTACCTGAAGACAGCGGTATAGTCTGTCCGATTATTTACGACGGAAAAAGACAGTCGCAAAATTATTCAGCCTGTAACATGAATGACAAAAAAATCGACAAGCTTTTAAAGCAAAGTAACGTAGAACAGAAAGAAATACTCTTGCTTACAGCAGATAAAAACGGATTAAAAACACTGGTTATCAAGGAGAAATAAATGAAACAGCGACTGACAGTATCAGCAATATTCTTCGCAGCTGTTCTTATATTGTCGGTTACAAGCCATTTGGCAATTACAAAAAAAATCGATAAAGTTGATCAATTATTAAATCAGGTTTTTAATGTTGTGTGCGAAAACAGAATGCCGACAGAAGAATATCATGTCCTAAAAGAAGAATGGGACAAGAACTCATTATTATTTCATATATTCATTTCAAAAACAGCAATATCGGATTTAGAAAAATCCATTGAATCCATGGAAAGAATCATTTCAATAAAGGACACAGAATATTTAAGACTTCGGTGTATCGAATGTTTGAAATCATTGGAAGAAATTCAGGAATCTGTAAAAATCAACTTAAAAAACACATTGTGACAAAAAGCGAAGGGCTGTCTTACGAATGTAAGACAGCCCAAAAAGCTTTTGAATTTTTAAGAATTAGCGCTTCTGAGCCTGATTAAACTCAGCAGAACCGGAAAGCATGCCCTTGATAAGAGTTACATCGGTAGATGTGATATTTCCGTCACCGTTAAGGTCAGCTGCAAAGTAAGCTGCCGAATCAGCATCCATGGGAGCAGAACCGCTGATTTCGCCCTTAATCATAACATTGTCACTTGATGTAACGAGTCCGTCACCGGTAAGGTCACCGAAGATGATGACTACGTAAGTTGCATCGATTTCGCCTGTGTAATCGTTGATAAGATTTACAACTGCGCCTGTACCGACACTACCTGTGTACTTATATTCAAGATGTCCGTTTCCGATGACATCAAGGAAGATATCATCAAGATCAGATTCAGTAACACCGAGTTCAAGACCGTAGATGTAGCCTCTATCGTTGTCAATGATTGTTGTTGAGCCATCCTGTGCTACAAGTTCAACAGACATTGCAACCCATACAGCGTAGAGAGTCTTGAAGCCTGTAGAATCAACCGTATAGGAGTCAATTGCAGTCTTTGCATCGGCAGTTGTTGCCCAACCGGCGAATACAAATCCGTCATTGACGAGGTTAACGTCAACAGGTAACTCAACAGACTTACCGACTTCAACCTTGACAGATTCGGGAGCAGTACCGACAGCACCGTTTGCATTGAATGCAACTGTTGCATAGTTAACTGCCCAGATTGCGTAGTAAGTTACAGTGTTAGCAGAAGTAATTTCATGCTGTTTAACCGCAACGGTAGAAGTGGGAGAAGTTGCCCAACCTGCGAACTTATAGAGATCCTTGCTGAATCCTTCACCACCGGGAAGAGTGATGATTTCGTTCATTTCGCCTTCGATTGTTTCGGGAACAGTACCTGTACCGCCGTTAAGATCAAAAGCAACTGCACCGCTCATGAGTTTCCATTCACCGTAGAGAGTGATGTTCTCTGCAGGCATTGTTCCGGGAACCTCATATTTTACGCTGAGTGCATCATCCTTATACCAACCGTCGAAAGCATAACCGAACATTGAGTAGTCGGGAAGCTCGGGAAGTACAAGAGTATCGCCATAGTATCCGCTTACTGCATCGAAGTATTCAAGAGCACCGTCGATGTAGTAGAACATCTCGATTGTGTAGATTTCGTGAGTTGTGAAACCGTAGAAAGCTACGTCAGATGTAAGTGCATACGGGAACTGAACGGGAGCCGAAACAACAGAGTTGCCGGAAAGCCATCCGCTGAATGTGTAACCGTCAGCAGGTGTATAAGCTACCATATCTGCTGTAACCTGACCGTCAAGTACGGGGATGGGCTCGCCATACTGTACACCGTCAACATAGAGTGTTACATAGAATCCGTCAATGCCCGTTGTACCGTAGAAGTCCATGTTCTGTGCAGGCATTGTTGTGAAGGTATATTCTTCACCGTTGTAAAGCCAACCACTGAATACTTCACCGTCTGCTACATCAACAACGGGAGCAGAAACTTCTTCACCAAACTTCTTGGTGTAGGAATCATACTTAGTGCCGTTGAGATAGAATGTGAAGGTATATTCATTCGTTGACCACTTAGCGGAAAGAGTTACGGGAGTTGCAGGATAGGTGGTGATTGTGTAATCTGTTGCACCGTACTGCCAGCCTTCAAATGTGTAGCCTGTTCTTGAAGGATCACCGTAAGCGTTGTTTACAGTTTCACCGTAAAGACCGTTAAGAGTAATAGATGTCTGGCCATTTATGAATGTACCGTTATTAGCATTAAGAGTAATGCTGGAAGCATTTCTTGTGTAGTAAAGGTTAAGAACAAGGCTACCTTCACCTACTACAAAACCGCTGTCTGTGGTTGCACAAGTAAATCCTTCATATTCTTTGGCTACTGCCGTAACCTCTGTGCCGATGATTTCGGAGAATGTTTCTTCTTCGTAATCCTCAAGCCAGCCGGTAGCTGTAAGATTCTGCTTGAAGTGACGTACTTTGTATTCAGCCTTCTGGCCTTCCCACTTAGCGTAGAGAGTTGCGCCTTCTGCGGGAACTACGAATGCATCAGCATCAATGTAGTCAGTGTCAGACTCGCTGTTTGTAAGTGTCCAACCAAGGAAGTTGTAGTAAGCCTTTGTCGGAGTGGGAAGAGTGATTTCTCTGCCAACCTTAGAAGTGATGGGCTCAAGAGCTGCTTCGCTGTTTGTTACGAAGTTGATGGTTGCAGACTGCATTGTTGTAACAGCGTAACGAAGGTCAGCGCCTTCAAGTACGTATGTGCTGTTATACTCTGCTGCTGTATCAAATTCGGGCGAATCTTCATAAGCTGCAGTAATTTTACCGATTGTGTCATTTTCTCTGGTGAAAATGCTGGGAACGAGAAGCTGTGCATAGTTAGTTGTTCCGTCTGCAAGAGGTGCATCATCAAGAACGATGAACTGGAAGGAACAGATATCCTGTGCAGGATCGGGCTTGATTGTTGTACCCTTGGAAACTGCGGACGAAGAGTTAGCAGCATTGAAGTAAACAAACTCATAGTGAGAATATTCATTCTTAAGTGCCGTTGTAGAATCTCTCCATGCAGAGGGATAATACTGGTTAACAGGTACAAATCTGTTTACCATACCAACGATGCTGCCTGCTGTTTCCCAGATATTGTAACCGTCAACCTTTACGGAATCGGGGTTATCAATAAGTGTGAAGTAAGCGGTGTTGGGTTTGGAGGAAACCGCTGCAGCACCCGTCTTAGCTACTGTAAGCTGTTCACCGTTGAGAGCAGGCTTCAAGTATCTGCTGTCGTAGTATACGATGAAAGAATGAGTACCGACATAGTGGTTTGCCTTAATGGACATTGTAGCAGTGATGATGTCACCCTGCTGTACGGCATTGCCGTCAACGTCTGTTCTGAGTGAGTAAGTTACCGTGTTGGGCTCTGTTTCCCAAGTGGCAACAAGAGTGATGTTCTGAGCGGGAACTGTTGTGAACTCGTAGGGTTGACCGTTGTAAGTCCAGCCTGTAAATACATAGCCCTTTCTTGTGGGTGCTTCGGGAGCTGTAAGTACAGAACCGCAATCAAGGAGATAATAATCTTCTGCATTGAAGGAAGATGCCATGGAAGCATCGGATTCAATTGAGAAGTAGACATTATACTTGAGAGGAGTCCAACCTGCATAGAGTGTTACATTGTTTGCGCCCATGGTGAACGGGAAGCTTGCCTTCTTTGTCAAGGCGGCATCTGTATACCACGCGTCAAATGTGTAACCCTTGCGAGTGGGAGATGTGGGCTCGTAAACGATTGCACCTACTGTATAAGTAAGGTATTCGTCGGCAAGACCGTTATTTGCACTGAGAACTACGTTGCGAATGTCGTCACTCCACTTTGCGTAAACAGTGATGTTGTCACTGGGGATTGTGAAGTTGCCGAAATCAACGGGCTGATTAAGAGCTGCATCGTAGTACCAGCCTGCGAAACCGCTACCGGACTTCTTGGGAACATCGGGTTCCTTGACAAGGCTGCCGTAGAGATCGGTATAGGTTGCATAAGCAGAACCTGTTGAAGAGAACGTACCGCCGTTTGAGTCAAATGTAACTGTGAAAGAATCTCTTTCCCACTTACCGTAAACCGTTACGTCGGATGCGCCGAACTTGAATGTATCCCAATCAACGGGAGTCTGAAGTGTGATGTCGGTGCACCAGCATACAAACTTCCAACCTGCTCTTGTGGGAACCTCGGTAGGTCCTGTGTAAGCCTCACCGGCGGCACCAACTACTGACGGAAGAGTTGTATCGCCGTTGGAAACGAACTTGAGCGTTCTGCCGGTAAGTGTCCAACCTGCATAAAGCTCGATGCCTGTTCCGCCGATATCAGTCTTGGATTCAAGATTTCCTACGAAGTAGTTAGCGTTGGGATTCATGGAAACGGGCCATGTTACAGCCTGTGTGCAAGCTGCATCGTAGTACCAACCGTTGAACTTGTAGTAATCTCTTGTGGGATCAGCCGGCTTGGAAATAGAGCTGAAGAGTCTGTAATTGTTAGAAGCGGGAAGATTTGCGACATCCGTTCCGTTTGCATTAAAAACGAGACCGAATGACTTATACTGTCCCTTAAGAGCTGCAAGTGCAGAATTAAGATTCTGCTTCAATGTATCAACAGTAGTCTGGAATCTTCTGTCGAGAGGTCTGTCGGAGTTAACATCGTTCCAGATGTTGATGACGGGTTCAGACTTTGACCATTCATAGTAAAGTCCGTAATTACCGTCGGCATATGTCTTGGATGTGAAATCCGAGGGGGCGGTAAGTGCAATTGTATCAACACCTGAATAGTCAGCATCGGAATACATCATACCGCTTGACCAAACTGTTTCGTAGTTAAGTCGGAGGCCAAGCGGTCTTAGGAAGACAACAATGGGCACCAACTCCTT
>JAZSPN010000139.1:0-6937 GCA_045537495.1 Acutalibacteraceae bacterium | reverse complement strand
TTTGACTGAGGGATTGCTTTTAGAATTAATATAAAACCAATTTTTTGCCACAACCCCTCCGTCAAAACTTCGTTTGCCGCCGCCCCCTTACACCGAAACACGCACAGATTCACGGTGCCCCGTTAACGGAGCGATATTTTGACAAAAAATGACTGAGGGATTGCGTTTTGAAGTGTATATTCATGCTTTAAACGCATAATTTACACGTGATCACCTTCTTATTGTCATTTTTATACAAATATGCAGATCATTTTTTTACGTTATGAACAGTCTGTTAACGGCAAAAAGTTGTTGACTTTGAATTGAACAGCAGATATAATATAAATGTAGTATGATTGTTTTACCTATAACTATGTCCCGGTTATGGGTTTTTCAGTCAACGTGACAGGAGTTTTCTTTCTGACCATTATGGAGGTGCAAGAAAAATGAAAAAATCAACCAGAATAATCAGCATTTTGCTTGCAATGGTACTTTGCTTCGGTTCCTTCGGAATCGGCGCATCTGCTGCATATGCTGACTATACGTACCCCGCAGGATACGATGCACTCGACCATCCCTACATCAGTGCATATCAGTGCGGATCCATGATTCTCGACATGATCGACGAGATGCTTGCCGAGGAGGATCTCAAGGGTACGCTCGACGTATACATTTACAGCCCGATCGACTACGATCTTACGTCTGTGGATAATGCGTTCGATACTCTTATCGATATTTTCGAAAGTACACTTTACAAACAGGGCACCAGCATCATAAACCTCGGCGACCTTGAGGATCTCTCAATTGCCGCCGTTTACGCTGCACCCAGAAGAACTACCGTCGGTCGTACCGACCTCGAAATGGTATACGCTCTTCTCAACTTCCTTCGTGACAACAGGGATAAAATCGGCAAGATCGTTGACAGCTGTTGGGACAACGGCGGTATCGTCAGTAACTTCCTCGACATCAACGAAACAGTCGGTGACGTCCAGGGCATGATCAAGGAAATTGCTTATGAAGCTCTCTTCGAGGACAGAATCGAAGACGGCCTTCCCGTTCACAGCACTGTAAACAGCTCTCTCGACTTCATGATCAACGAGCTTATCTATACAATGCTCTTCGATCCCGCAGAGGGCATGCTTCCCGATGCAGTCAACATTCTCGTTGACAAGGGACTTATGGCAGCACCCGGACTTACATACTTCGACATCGACAGTATCTCCGTTTACGGACTTCTCGATGCAGTTGTTGATGCTGCACTTGTTCTTGTAAAGCCCACACTTGCAGAGCTCTTCCTTGACGATGATGATGATGAAATCATGCCCATCGTTACATCTCTTCTTGAAATAGAAGTTCCCGAAATCAACGAAGTCACAGGTCTTCCCTTCACACGTGAAGAAAAGATTGATTACGTTGTAACAGACCTTCTCAATCTTGAATCGGGCGCTCTTTCCAAGTATATCCTTATCGATGATACGGGTATCTATCTCCAGCCTGCATTCGAAACACTCGTAGGTCAGCTTCTCCAGACAGCTCAGGGACTTATCTCCAGCCTTAACCTTTACCCCAATATGGAAGTTAAGAGCTCCGAAGAGATCAATGCAATGAGCGATGCCAGAAAGCTTGCTTATATGATCAGAACCGTTCTTGTCGGTATGATTGACTATGCCGATATCCCCGAGGATGTCGAAAACGGTTATGAAGTAGCTTCCTACTTCCTTATCAACCTCATGTCCGACAGAATTCCCGAAGTTGATTTCTACGGCATGATCGAAAACGGAACACTGAATCCCGCAGATAAGGATGCTCCGCTTGAAATTGCGGCACACTTCGCATATTACTATCTCAACGCTGTCACGACGATGAACATCCCCAAGGGACTCGATTTCAGCGAAACTCTCCAGTTCGCCATTTCCTGGGCTATCAGCCAGTTCGGCGGTGTTATCAGAACAAACAACATGGATCTGGACACTCCCGCAACTCCCGAAAACAACATCGCATGGAAGAATATCGACATTCTCCTTTGGGAAAACGTCTTCGATATCACATGGCTTCCCGATGAATATGCGGCAATCTACAAGGATGCCAAAGGCAACTTCACGGGCAACGTTACAAAGACGATCCTCTTTGACAACATCCTTTACTCAATCGTAAACGGTGACCTCAGCAAGCTTGACGATATCTTCAAGCCGTTCAGAAAGTACATGGGAACCATCCCCGGATATCCCCAGAAGTCTGAATTTGACCTCAGCATCACCGATTTCGTACTTACACTCTTAAAGCGTATTCTCAACGGTCTTGTTGAAAGTGACAACGCACTCTTCGCAGGCACAAGCATCAACTGCCTTGAGGATATCGTTTCCGAAACAAAGTACGGCGGCAAGACGAATCTCCGTATCCTTGCAGAGAACCTTTGTACATTACTTCCCGTATACGGCGAAGCAATCATCATGTCAGTTCTTCCGCTTATCGCAGAATCTCTTGTCGAGGTTGACGAGGCTAACTACTCCATAATGCCTCCCGTAAACATGGTCCCCTATTCGGCGGCAGACCTTGCGAGAATCCTTGAAGAGCAGAAGCCGAGCAACGTTCTTTCCGACAGCATGATTTACGATCCTAACTATAACTTCTTCGGAAGCGAAGACTTCAGACCTCTTTACAAGTACTACAACTACAAGGAAGTCAGAGAAGAAGCCAATGATGTTCTTGAGGATTACGAAAAGGAAACCGAACGCATTGAGCAGGATCCCACCTATGTCAGAAAGACGACGGACGAAGAAGTCAATATCATAACGTACAGACTCGTCTACTACTTCAACAGACTCTCACTTCGCAAGGCGGATACAACACAGCTTCTCCACGAAATCAATAAGGCGAGAGAGCTTTACGGTTACGGTGAATACGGCACAGGCACTGCCATGGGTACAGCGGCAGAATCCACCAAGTTCACAAAGAGAACATGGAACCACTACAACGACGTTTACGAGTTCGCGTACAACACGTATCTTGAAAGTGTTCTCGACGATAACGGAACAATGCGTCAGTCCAAGATTTCCGCGGCACGTGAGCTTCTTGTTGAAGCACAGAAGATGCTCAAGGAATTCGGCAGCGTAGCGGATTACAGCTACCTTGACAGACAGATTACTCTTGCACTCGGCAAGATCAACGAGAGTATCGCTGATGCGGATCTTTATTATCCCGAAACAATCGAAGCTCTCCAGGAGGCATATCAGGCGGCTGTTAACGTTGACCGCGGATACGACGGCGACGACCAGACGATCATTGACGAAGCGGCAATCGTGCTTGAAGATGCTATCGCAGGACTTGTTTATCTCCCGCAGCTTGCAAAGGTTGCAAACACCACGACAGTTCTTGACGAAGTTAACGGAGTTATCTTCGGTGTCAAGGAAAGAGTTTCCAACTACATTTCCTACATCAGAGTTCTCGGCGTAGGTGTTATGGATGTTCAGAAGACAGCCAACGGTAACGGAACAGGTACGGTAATCGGACTTAACGTAAACAACGAGATTATCGAGTCTTACACGGTAATCGTTTACGGTGACGTTGACGGCGACTGCCGTGCAGACGCAACCGATGCAAACATCGTTCTTGCTTACAACGCAGGCTTCTTCAGTGAAGGATATCTCAGCAAGTATGCTTTAAGAGCGGCCGATGCTTACAATGACGGAACGGTCGATAACCTCGACGCATATTATCTCCGCCAGGCAGGCGCACTTGCATACACAGTTGACCAGCGCGGTCAGTAATCGAATATATACCACGGCGTCGGGCGAAAGCCCGACGCTTTCTTTTTTGACAAAGGGAGAGAAAAGGTCGGAAAAATGAATGATAAAATCGAGGAAAACGTCAAGTCTGCACTTCCCGACTGCCTCACCTATACAAGACGTTGAAAAACATTATTCGTGTGACGCGAAAATACAGATACTTTTCCTTTATTAAACGAACACCGAATTAAATCTGAATTTCAGGAAAAAATACCGATAAAAGAAAGCGAGTGATGACATGAAGCGGGTAATATCGGTATATTTTGTTTTTATATTCGGACTTTTTGCGTCGGCGGTCAGATTATGGTCGGTGATGATGAGGGGGGCGGACGAGGTGAGCACACTTCGAGGTACGGTGACTCTCGAGGTGGCGTCGGTGCGCGGAAACATCCTCGACAGAAACAAAGAGCCGTTCGTGAACGGTGCATATGACACGGTAGCCGTGGTGAATCCCGTGTCGGGAATCTCGGAAAAGCTTAAAGAACTGACACTGCCCGAGGATTACGTTTACGCCTCGAAGCGACTTTCGAAGGGCTTGCCCGTTGCGGTTAAGGTCAGGGAGCCTTTGAATGACGGCGATGTCGTCAACGTCCGGGTGCCGCTTCGCTATTCGGGAGATTTTCTCATTCCGCACATAGCGGGCTACTGCAACGGCAGCGGTGAAGGGGTAAGCGGACTTGAAAAGAGCTTCGACGAGCTTTTGTCGGAGAGAAAACTTACGGTCACGTATGAAGTCGATGCCATGGGAAGAGTTCTGTGCGGAGCGGGAAGAAGAATCAACGATGAAGGCATCATGAGCGACAGAGGATTGGTGCTTACCGTTGATAAGGGCATGCAGGAAACGGTCAGAAAAATAATGAAAAGCTCCGTGATAAAGAAGGGAGCGGCGGTTTTGCTTGATGTGGACAGCGGAGAAATTCTCTCCATGGTAAGCCTTCCCGAATATGACGTAAACGATATCGCAAAAAGTCTTGAAAGCGAAGGGGCGCCTTTCATCAACAGGGCATTGACGGCGGTAAGCGTCGGATCGGTATATAAGACCGTTGTGGCGGCGGCGGCACTGGAAAACGGGGTGAGCGAAAAATTTCTCTATGAATGCACGGGAAGCACGACGGAAAGCTCAGTAACGTTTCACTGTCATAACAGAAGCGGACACGGAGAGCTTGACATGAGGGATGCGCTTCTCAATTCCTGCAACACGTGGTTTATCAACATGGCGAAGACGGTGGATACCGAGAAAATCACGGAGCTGAGCTATTATATGGGCTTCGGCACACAGACTGAGCCGGCGCCGGGGCTCTATGCCGACAAAGGGATAGTGCCCGACGAGGAAGAGCTTGATTCGGATGCGGCGAGAGCGAATCTCTCTTTCGGGCAGGGAAGACTGACGGCGACGCCGTTGCAGATAGCTTCGATGACGGCAGTTTATGCAAACAGAGGAATCTACACGGAGCCGAAGCTGATACTGTCAACGATTGACGAGGACGGCAACGAGCAAAAGACGGAAAAAAGCTTTTCACAGCGGGTAATCAGCGAAAAAACGGCGGAAAAGCTTCGTGAAATGATGGTGTATTGCAGCCGTGAAACGAAAAAAATGAAGTTCAAGGACTGTGGCGGCAAGACGGCGACGGCGGAAAACGGCGTCTATATAAACGGAGTTGAGCAGTTCAACACGTGGTACAGCGGATTTTTTCCGGCTGATGAGCCGAAATATGCACTTGCGATATTTTGCGAAAACGGAAATTCGGGAGCTTCGGACTGTATGCCCGTGTTTGAGAGAATAGCGAAGGAAATTTTGTCTGAAAATTATTAAAATATGTTGAAAAGAGGAAAATAATGTATTATAATTAGAAAAAATAAAGGAGGAAGTAAAATGTTTAAAAAAGCATTGGCACTTATTATGACGGTAGTGATGCTTATGTCGTTTATGGCTCTTACGGCATCATCGGCAGCGAAGACTCCCACAAGACTTTATGTAGGTGAAAAGAACAAGACCGAGGATAACCTCATCGCCATGTACAAAAAGGAAAAGGCGCCCATCATTGTACATTCCGTTAACAATGCAACGGCTTATTATCAGCTTAGCTACGATGACGATGCGGGCGAGTATATTCTCACTCTCTACAACTATGTTTATTCGGAGCCGGTACAGTACGGCAACGGCGCATACGGTATTTACTGTGACGGCGATATCAGAATCGTTCTTGACGGCACTTCTGCTTTCAATCTCAACAGACATCCCGACAAGGAAGTTCCCGTTACCGATGCAATCGGCATCTGTGTAAAGGGTACACTTACAATCACGAGCAACGGCAAATCGGCAGGACTTCTCTCTGTATCGGGCGATCTCAGAAAGTCATCTGACAGCACAAACAGCATCGGTATTTATGCGGAAAACCTTCTTATCAACGATGTAATCGTTACGGCAAACGGCGGATATTCCGGCGCTTACGTAAAGGGAACACTTGCGGTTGTCGATGCAAAATTCTTTGCAAACACAACGGCATCGCTCTATTCCGATGTGATCGATCCCGCAACGGGCAAGGGCGCACCTCTCTTCGAATACGGTGTTGCAGCGAACATTCTTGTTCAGGGCGCAGCAGCTGACAGTGCAGACAAAACTGTTGTTCAAGTCGGCGGTGACGTGGATATCAATTCCTATGTTCTCGAGGATAACGTAAACGACAGAATTTCCGATTTTGTTGCGGAATTTGACGTCGACGTAGTTGGTTACCTCAAAAGCTTCGCCATTCTCAACGAGGTCAGAGATAAAACATACAAGACGGGTAAGGAAATCAAGGTCATCGACAAGGACCTTCCCGATTGCTTCGGGCTTGCATCGTCCGATACCGATTACATGACAACAAGCGGAAAGAATATTAAAATTGTCGACGGTGAAAAGACGGTCACTCTCGGCATCATTCTTGAATGCGGAAACGCGACACTCTGCTTCGACTCGACGAATATCGGCTGTGAGCGCACATTCCTTCAGAAGGTAATCGATTTCTTTACATACTACATTCTGTTCGGCTGGCTTATCGAAAAGATAAACGCACCCGCCGCGGCTTAATTGCATAGCATTATCGGGAGAGAAAACTCTCCCGATTTTTTTGTGTCAAAACAAGTAATTTCAGAAGAAAATGCCAAAATCTTGCACAGATTCGGCAGGCTCC
>JAZSPN010000094.1:0-4370 GCA_045537495.1 Acutalibacteraceae bacterium | reverse complement strand
TTGATAAAGGGTGACGGCTTGGTTTTCACCTTGTAAGCACCGTATGCACCGTACGCCTTGCGAAGGCCTTTTGCAAGGAGCATCTCGCCTTTTTCGGAAGCCTGCTGTTTAATCTTTTTAAAATCAATACCCATTATTTTACTTTTTCTCCTTTGATAAGTGTGATAATTCTATCAAAAATATCCTTAAAAAATGCAGTGATGATTCCGTCATCCTGTGCAGGGAAAGCGCCCTCTTCAAAATCGAGTGCATCTGCAATACGAAGGGGAATATCCGTATTCTTGATAACCTCACCGTTTTCAATGAAGTTGCTGTCTTTATCAAAAACAAGAACGGGAACGTCCGTTGCGCTGTGTGAGCCCGATGTAAACTTGAACTTACGGTCGATGTCGTAAATAATCTTTCCCGTTTCGTGGTCCGCCGTAACGATTACGAGAGTTTCGCCGTCCTCACGAGCATATGTAACTGCCGCTTCAATGGCGTTGTCGAACTCTTCAACAGCCTCTGCAGCCTCAGCGGCATCCTGGCTGTGTGAGCGCTTGTCGATGTGAGCGCCTTCTACCATGAGGAAGAAGCCGTCCTCATCACAGTCGAGAAGCTCTATTGCCTTTTCCGTCATCTGAGAAAGTCTGGGAGAAGTGTCATCTTCGGGAGCATTGACTCTCCACGTCGTTCCCGAGAACTGACCGAAGCTTCTTGTGCCTGCTTCGAGAGCATTCATTTCCTCTGTATTTGTAACTACCGTAAAGCCGTTTGCTTCCGCCTTCTGATTGTTGACATCGGCGCAGGCTGCACCCCAGATGAGGTCGATATCGGAATTAATCTGCTGTGTGGAGATTCTTGCGGATTCGCCTCTGTCGCTTACGTGAACAGAGAAGCCCGACGGAGTTGCACCTGCCGTTGAGTCGGATGTAACAATACCCGTCTTCATGCCGTTTTCAATGGCAAGCTCCGTGATTGACTTCGGATGAGAGAAAAGATTGAACTTATCCTTGGGGTTAACGCCGAGTGCACCGTTGAGTGTACGGATACCGCAAGCGAGTGCCGTTGCGCCTGCTGCACTGTCCGTTACTTCGTCATCGTAAGATCTCGTCTGAGAATAGCCCTTGAGTTCACAGGTATCCACGAAAAGCTCAATATCTCTTTCCTGCTTCGCAAGATCATAGTGGAAATAGCCCGTTCCGTCACCGATCATAAGAATAACATTCTTATAACTCTTGATTTCCTTTGCATCCTCTGCATTTGCCATAACGCAGAAAGAGCAGATCATAACAGCTGCCAAAAACATTGATAATACTTTTTTCATAATTATACCTCCTATTTTTGAAAATTATATACCCATTTATCCCGGATGTCAACGAAGTTTAAAAAAAAATAAAAATTTATCCAATCTTTATCGGATATATGTTATAATACGGCGGGAGTGATAGTATGAACCACAGCGGAAATGCAAAACAAATAGTGAAGGAGGCCGTTTTCATCATAAGCGGTATGCTCCCCCTGTCCGACGTTCCCGCATATATCTACCTCTGGCTTTTCTACGGCGTATAATTGTATATACAGAAATCCTCGGCAGCCAAACGGTTGCCGAGGATTTTCATTTAACCTCACAGTTTTTAATTGCAAAATCAAGAAGCATATTTATAAGCTCATTTCTCGATCTGTTCGATTCCTTGGACAGCGAATCAAGACCTTCCACGATTTCATCCTTTACTCTTATTGAAAAGGTTTTGTATCCGTCTTCACCGCGAAGACTCTTTTTGTTTATAACAAGCTTTTCCTGCACAAGAATCACCTCACAATTATTATGTATTGACAGATAACATAATAATATGTTAGACTTTGTAACATAAACTATGTTTATAGTTTAAAAGAATGTGAGGTAAAGAGAATGGAAGAAAAAACTGTCAGCACGACCGAAAACGAAATTGTTCCGACAGAAGAAGCCGTCAAAGAGGCTCCCGCTCCCGAAGTGGCGGAAGCGCCTTCTGAAAACGAGCCCGGCGGAATACCCGTCACCTTTGGCGCACCCGAACAAATTACTCCCGTCAGGAAAAAGAGTAAAAAAGGCATCGTCATTTCAATTGTCGCCCTGATTCTCGTTGCGGCAATTGTTGCGGGCATTTTCTTTTTTAAGGGCAGACCTTCAGGTCCCGCATATACAATGTATATAAAGGACAATGCACTCTACTACACCGAACTCGATGAAATTTCACCCATTAAAATCAGCAATGAGCTTTTCGACGAAGACGATACCGATGCAAGTTTTGCAGACATAATCTTCTCTGCACTCGGTCTTTCAGGCACCGTGGTTGAATCTTCCGTCAAGCTTCTCAGCGACGGTAAGACACTCATTTATCCTCAGAAGATTTCCGCAAGCTACGATGCAATGAACGTATTCATCAAGGATATCAAGGCGGAAAATGCACAGGAAGTCAAGATTGATTCCGACATATCGAATTATCTGCTGACATCCGACGAAAAAACCGTCATCTACTTCAAGGCGGACGGCGACTGCTACGATGCCTACTTATACACGTTAAGCACAAAGGAAAAAGAAAAAATCATCGACAACATGAAGACGTATCAGGCTTCCGCCGACTGCACCAAGATTCTGTATCAGAACGAGGATGCGGGACTTTACGTTTACAGCATTTTTGCAGATGGCGAAAAGAAGGAGAAAATCGACGGCGAAGTCAAGTCTGTTTTCTATAACAATGACGATTTCTCGGTAATCCGCTACATCAAAAAGGATGAGATTTTCGAAAAGAAGGGTGCCGAAAAGCCGAAAAAGCTTGCCGACGAAGTCGACACCGTAATCACCTCGTATGAAAGCGGCGAAATCTATTTCCTGAAGCTCGAAAAAGAGTCCATCCCCTACTCCGCTCTTTTCACCGACGACATGAAGGAGAAGGACGAAGGAATCACCGTTGAAAAAGCGAAGTCCATCTACGATAAGAGCGGGTGGTCGGAATACGAAGCATACTGGATCAAAAACTATAACACACTGGAAAGAGATAGCTTACGTCGCTTGGTTGAAGGCCGTAGCATCGAAAGAAAAATCTATTCGCTTCACTGTGTGTCCGAGGACGGCGAAAAGAAAATTGCCGACAATCTCTCGGCGGACCAGTTCGGCTTCTCGTATACCTTTGCCGCGGACAAGCCTCTCGTCGTCTTCAACACGATCGACGAAGCGGCTATGCGAAAGTTCAAGATTTCGGAGCTTAAGCAGGGAGAAGCAAGCTACAACGACCGCACCGATGAATGGGAATACACCGTTCCTGATGCCGAAATATTTACTCTCTTCAGAGAAGCCGTCGAGCAGAATTACTACGATGCCAACAAGCTGAAAATGGCGGTCGGCGAAACGGTAACCGACATCGACGAGGACCGCGCCAACGATATCACCGTCGCCCCCGATGCTTCCGCCGTCTATTATATCGACAATATCGAATTCGAAAAAGAAGAGGTCAGGGAAGACAGAGATTTCGATGAAGAATGGTCAAGGGATGTCTATTATTTTGAAGACACCGACGATGACGGTCAAAAAGAACTGTTTTTGAATCACGAGGACTGGAAGGAAACTCTCGACCACGACCTCAGCGGTGAAGCCTTCAAAATCGAGATAACCGACGGCAAGGCAAGCGGCAGCACCTTAGTTGACAGCGACGTCAGCCTTTACGGCATAAGACTCGAAAGCGACAAGGAAAGCCTTACCTACTTCAAAAACTACGATTCCGAAACAAACGTCGGCGACTATTATCTCAATGGCACGGAAATCGCATACGACGTCAAGGGCTCCAGCGTAACCTTCTACTCTCCCGAAGAGATTTACTATCTCACCGACTACGACGACGAGGACAAGGTGGGCGAGCTTCGCAAATATGACGGCGAGGAACACGCAACGGTTGCAAGCGAAGTTTACTCCTTCGAAAAACTGACCTCGGGCGACATCGTTTTCATCACCGAATACAGCACAAAGAGTGAAAACGGAAATCTTTATCTTGTCGGCAAAAAAGAAAACGTTCTCATCGACTACGATGTAACGAGTGTCGTATCTTCTTTAAACCTCAGACAAAGATTAAACGTTATCTCAAATAAGTTTTCCGATTTTGAATTTGAATTAGATTTCGAAAACGCAACAAAAACGACCGAGAAATCCTCGGACGAATCCGTCTGACACACGGTTAAAGCAACAAAAAGGGGCTGTGAAAAACAGTCCCTCTTTCTTTCATCCGAAATAAAAACGGGGCTGTGAAAAACAGCCCCGACAGCGTGTCGAAAAACGCAAGTTTTTCGAACACGGTGTGACTGCCGAGAAAGGAAGTCAGATGCCCCTTTCTTTCGCCCGAAGCAGTACAAAGGTACGG
>JAZSPN010000002.1:0-2147 GCA_045537495.1 Acutalibacteraceae bacterium | reverse complement strand
GTCAACCGAGGCTGTTTCTTCATCGAGTGACACATAAAACACTCGTCCGTCATACGCATCGGTCGGATAAATGCTTGCGTTTATTTCGGCGCTTTTTCCCGCCTTCAACTGCACGTCGCTTTTATCCAGCGTGACTTTTTCAGTTTCTTTTATATTCTCCCAGAAGTTTTCGCTGTATTTTTCCACGGGGAACGGATAGCTGTCACCGTTTCCGTAAACGTGTACATTATAGTTTCTGTAATGATATACGGGATTCTGTCCTTCCTCAAAATGATATGAACGGTAATAAAAACTTTCCGGATTCATCTGCTTGGCAGACTCGGTAAGATACACCGAGCAATCACGGTCCCACAAATTATCCGTCATGCCGACTGAACTTCGTACCGTAACAGGATCACTTTGGAAAACTATATTTTCATAGTTCGTGATGTCGAGTCCCTCCTCACCTATAAATGAAAGTGACTTCGGCAAAATTAAAACCGGACAATCCATCTTTTTCACAGAATGATCAGATCCTAACTGAGCATGTTCCGTAATATATTCCAAACCCTCGTTGAGTACAACAGAGCAAACCGGAATTTCATATTCCGAAACGTTTGTAACGATTAATCCTTCTCGGAACACCGTTTTAATATTGTTTCCGAACACAACTTTTGTGACGCAGGGACTTGCAACATACAAATCATAAATTCCGACTATCGGTTTTCCGTCGATTTCATCGGGAATTCGCAAAACGGTTATATCCTCTTCATAAGACGACATAAAATACGCTTCACCCGTCTTCTTGTTAACAGCATAACCGTATCTTCCGTCCGATGAATCAACATAATCCACTGACGGTCTGACACCGAAACCGGCGGGCTCATCGACAATTACGGTGCAGTCGGCATATGCACCCGATGCCGCGACGGCACGTATTGTAGTTGTCCCGCATTTGAGCGGAGAAATATATCCCTCACTGTTAACCGTGGCTATTTCTTCGTCGAAAGAAGAAAAAAACACACGTCCGTCATACACATCCGTCGGATAAATGCTTGCTTTGATACGCTCTTGTTTGCCAATCTTCATATGGACTTCATTTTTATCCAGTGTGACTTTTTCAGTTTCTTTTATATTCTCCCAGAATCTTTCGGTGTATTTTTCCACGGGGAACGGATAGAGATAACGGTAGCCGTTACCGTAAACGTGAACAAATTCTCCGATCCGATTATCATCAAGTCTGTCATTATAAAAGGTTCTCGAATCCATTTGTTTTGCTGACCCAGTAAGATAAACAGAACACTCCGATTCCTCTCCCACCAAAAAAGCAGAAACTGAACCTGCCTCTGTAATCGGATCGCTTTGGAAAATTATATTTTTGTAGTTTTCAGTATTGATTCCTTCTTCCCCGATAAATGAAAGTGATTTTGGAAGTATCAAAAACGGACACCCCATCTTTTTTGTATAATATACATAATCATAATCTTCTGTCTCCAGAATGCGTTCCAACCCTTCATTAAGCACCAAAGAGCAAAGAGGGACATGAAATTCAGAGCCCGTTGTAACGGTTAGTCTATCACTGTAAACCTTTTTTATGCCGTTGCCGAACACGATTTTTGTAACACAGGGGCTATCGACATACAATCCGTAAACCCCGACTATCGGATGTCCGTCGATTTCGTCGGGAATTTTTAAAACGGTTATGTTCTCTTCGTAAGACGACGTAAAATACGCCTCTCCCGTCTGCTTGTCTATCGCATAGCCGTATCTGCCGTCTGAGGATCTGACTCTTTCCAACGGTAAGTCGTGGTAATAATAGGGTACCGCACTGAAGGACAAGCACAAGTGCAACATCAGTGTTACTGTTACCGCTATACAAAAGATTCTTTTCATAAATACCTCCTTGTAAAACCGTGTTATTACCGCTTCTTGAATACGAAAATTAAAACTATTATAAGTGCGACATCCGCCACAAGGGCACAAACAAAAATCAGCTTTATGTTCATCGATTTTTCCGTTTGTATGGCGGAATTTCCGACGGTTACGGTGCAGTCGGCATATGCGCCCGATGCCGCAACGACACGTATTGTGGCGGCACCGTCTTTCAGCGCCGTAATCTTGCCTTCGCTGTCAACCGAGGCCGTTTCTTCATCGAGTGACACATAAAA
>JAZSPN010000111.1:0-10219 GCA_045537495.1 Acutalibacteraceae bacterium | reverse complement strand
CCTTTTTTCGCCTCTCGCCGTACCTTTGTACTGCTTCGGGCGAAAGAAAGGGGCATCTGACTTCCTTTCTCGGCAGTCACACCGTGTTCGAAAAACTTGCGTTTTTCGACACGCTGCAGCCCCGACAAAAAGTCGGGGCTTGTCGCGTTTATTCAGATTTTTGTTTTCTGCCACTTGTCCGATTTCCAGCGTAAGAGGTAAATTATCGCCTTGATTGACTCGTCGGCAATAAAGGCTATCCAGATACCGACAAGCTCGAACTTGAAAACGACACAAAGAATATATGAAAGCAGTACACTTCCGAGCCAGCAGGAAAGGGTGGATGTAATAAAGGTGATTTTTACATCGCCGTTGGGATTTAAGGAGTTTTCGGAAACGTTGTTGATCGCTCTCGGAATTTCGACAAGAAGATCAAGCAGGAAAATCATGCCCGAAGCATTTATAATATCGGGATTATCCGTGAATATCGACATCAGCGGTCTGTGGAAGATGAAGACAACGAGTGTCAGCACGATATTTGTTATAAGCGCAAGAGCCGTATTCTGACGGAAGAGTATTTTCATGCTGCCGAAATCTCCCGAGCCTCTGAATCTGCCCATGAACACCGAGTTTGCCTGAGAGATGGAATAACCGAGCATCGGTATGTAGGACACTATGCCGCTTATGTAGATTTTTGTGTTGATGGCATCGATACCCATATCGGCAACGTAGCTTGTCGTAATGGTCTGAGCGAGCATGTACATTAACAGTGCCATGCCGCCGGGAATACCGAGTCGCAGTATCTTGGCGGCATCCCCGGGGTGAAATCGCAATTTGAAGCCGAATTTATGTTTTTTGTATGCCGAGGCAGTTATGATGAATGTGATAAGCTGACATATGTTTGCAACAATTGCCATAGAGTACTTGGGATCGATGATACTCTCAAGTTTTGTATAAAGTGCGATGTAGCCGAGAATGAGGCTGAGTGTACTGCCGAAGAAGCCGATGTATATGGTTATCTTCGGAAAGCCGTTGCAGATTATCAGACTGCTGAAAATTGAAGATACTGCACTGACGGGCAGAAACGCGATTCGGATTTTCAGGTATTCGACGGCATAAGAGTAAGCGTCGCCTTCGAGATTCATCATGGTGATGAATTCTCCTGCAAAAATAAAGCCGATGACAGATAGAACGGCTGCAATCAGTACTCCGACGATTGAGCTTGTGCCTGCATATCTTGCGACTTTTTCACGGTTATCGGCACCTATTGCGACAGCGGAAAGAATTACGGTGCCGTTTACAACCATGTTGAGAATGAAGGAAGCGATGTTGATGACGGAGCAGGCGATACCGGTACCCGAAACTGCGATATCGGAATAGCCCGACATCTGCATTGTGCCGAGTGTACCGTAAATCTGATTGAGGATCGACTGGAACAGAAGCGGGAAGGAAAGCGATAACAGAGTAATTCGTCTGCCGTTATCGTTTATGCTGTAAATTTTCAAGGGACTTTTTATCTTCAGGATTAACCACCTCTCAAATCAGTAAAGGGGAATGTTCTGACTTCATTCACAAAAATCGTAAACACCGTGTGTCAGCGTTCTGAATTCACATTCGCCCGCCATACGGAAATTGACACGGAGATTTTCGGGGATTTCAAGATGATAATGCGTTTTTCCGTTTTCTTTTTTCCAGTTGGCAACAAGCGTTCCTTCGCGAAGCTTCTGCTCACAGTTAACGAAAGTCAGGTCGTCGGGGATAAACGGAGCTACCGTTACGGGGACGGGAAGTCTTCGGTCAACCGTTATACCGCCGAGAAGTCGGTACAGTACGGCATCGGGACTTCCGAACATTATGTGACAACCGCTTCCGTTTCCGGCAAGACCTTCCGTAAGAGTGGTGTTTCCGTTATCCGTCATGTGGAGAATTCCGGGATACCCCTTCTTTGTAAGAAGCTCATACGCTTTTTCGGGCATTCCTTCGCTTACGAAAAGATCAAAGATTCTTCGAAGTCCCATGACACCCATTACGCTGTGACCGTCGTGCTCTTCGAAGGCTTCAAGCAGTACGGAAAATGCCTTCTTGCGGTCTTCGCCTCTTAAAATGTTGAGGGCGAGAGGGAATGTCTGAGAGAACTGTCCGCCGCGACCGAATACGCCGTTTTCGGCATTGTAGTATGTCTTTACGATGCTCTGACGTGTGATCTCTGCCTGACGGCGCCAGAAATCGGCCTTTTCGGTTTCGCCGATAACATCTGCAATTTCTGCCGACAAACTGAGTGTCAGGTAATAGAAAAGACTGCCGTTGTAGGGAGGATTCTGGTTGTCGCCCTCTTCGGAGGTGGAGAAGCCGAGGGAGCGGTTGACGCCTTCCTTCTGATCGACACTGAACCAGTCACCGAACCAGCAGTTGTCGATGAGACCGTTTTCGGATACGGAAACGTAATAGTCCGTATGACCTTTGAGTGCCTCGAAATGATGACGGAGTATTTCGGCGTTACCGTATCTCTGATAATGCTCGAGAAGAAGAGCGGGGTACGTTACATTCCAGTCGATGGAGGTTTCTTCGACGTAGGCTCTCGGAGTGATTATCTGAACAAGCCCTCTGCTGTCACGCCCGAGAAGAATGTCCCGAAGAAAGCTCTCATAAAGCTTTTCCATGTCGAAGTTGAAGAAAAATACTTCGCTTGAAGCATGAACATCGCCGAGCCAGGGAAGACGTTCATCACGCTGAGGACAGTCAACGGGAACGCCGAGAAGACATGAAAGGGCGGTGCGTACAATAACATCGTGCATACGGTTGAGATCCTCCCGGCTGCACGAGAATGAACCGACGGTTTCGACGTCGGAATGGAGAACGTGAGATTCGGCGGAGAGAATAACGATATCGGGAGAAGACAGGGTTATCATCATGTAGCGGAAGCAGTGACTTGTAAATCTCGGACGGTAGTTTTCCGTTTCATAGCCTGCCAGAGTATAGTGATCCTCACATTCGGCGAGGTTGTTGGAGCGCGTGTCGAGATGACCGTTCTCCTTGCAGAATTCGGCATGGTTTAAAATGATGCTGTCGCCGTTTTTGCCTTTTACGGTAACAGAGGGCAGTGCCGAACAGTTTTCGCCGAAATCGCATACGTAATGACAGTCATCGATTCTGAGGATATTTACGGGCTTCAGGATTTTTGTAACACGTACGGGAGGAGCCGTTCTTTCTTCAAGATGTCCCTTCGGTGCTTCGACGATGCTGACCTTCTGCCACATTGAATGATCGAAATCCCTGTCAGTCCAGCCGAGAGGCTCTTCTCTTGCATCGAAATGCTCACCGTCGTAAATACAGCTTTTTATGACACCGCCGTACGTGAAATACCAGCTTTCGTCGCTGACGAAGGACTTTGTTTCTCCATCGGAGAAAGTAACGGTTAACTCCGATATCATACGGGGAGTGCCGTACCATGCGCTTCGCCAGTTCCACCATTTTTCGGGAGGACAGAACCAGCCGCAGCCGACTTCGACGGCAACGGCGTTGCGACCGCTTGTGAGAAGGTCGGTAACGTCGTATCGGTCATAGAGAACACGGCGGGAGTAGTCGTTGTACAAAGGGGCGAGTACCGCTTTCGGATCGGCCTCCTTGCCGTTGACAAAAGCGCGGTAAAAGCCGAGTCCGCAGATTTTAAGGTCTGCACGTGCGACAGTTTTTTCGAGAGTGAAAACGTTTCTGAACAGAAGAGATCTTCTCTCGACGCGGACTTTGCCGACAAGCTGTTCGAGCATGGCGGTAGTATATCCGCTGTCGGGCCAGTAATTGATTTCCCCCTTGCGAATTCCGATCCAGTCGGCATTCTTATTCATGGCACTGCCTCCTTGCATTTTTTTCATTATAGCAGTAATTCTTTACTTTGTCTATACTGAGCAGGAGGTAACGGAGTATTTTTGTTTTAGCTATTGATTATTTTTTGTTTTGTGATATGATGTATAGGGAGATTATGTAAAAGGAAAGGGAAATGATTATGGCTAAGTATTTAATAGTTAATGCAGACGATTACGGAATGTGTCATGCGGCAAACGAAGCTGTTGCAGACCTTTTTGAAGGCGGTTGGCTCAAATCGGCAACGATTATGATGCCCTGTCCCACGGCATCGGAAGCGGTTGAGTTTTCAAAGGCACATCCCGAATATGCTATCGGTATTCACCTTACGATGACAAGCGAATGGGGCAAGTACCGCTGGAAGCCTCTCACCGACGGCAAGACGCTTGTTGACAAGGACGGCTTTATGTGGCACGAGAGTGACGAGGTCGAAAAGAATGCGTCTTACGAGGATCTCGAAGCGGAGATCAGAGCACAGATCGATCTTGCACACAGCATGGGTATGAAGCCTTCGCATACGGATAATCACATGGGATCTCTTTACGGTCATTACACGGGCAGACTCGGTCTTGCAAAGATGACACTTCGTATATGCGGTGAGTACGGCTACGCTTACCGTCTGTATACAAAGCACGACAAGCGTATCTGTCCCAAGGGGACACCGTATTTCCTTTATGCGGCGATTACCCTTCTTTCCAAGAGATGGGGCAAAAAGTATAACGTCGTTATTCCCGACTATCTTCTTTTCCCCGACTGGAACAAGGAAATGCGTGTAAGCTATGAGGTTTACAGAGATACCATACTCAAAATATGGACAGATATCCCCGACGGAGTAACGGAAACCTTCGTACATCCCGCAGCAGAAGGCGATGAGATCAGGGGCATTACGGCTTGCTGGCAGGACAGAGTATGGGAATACCGTCTTATGAAGGATCCCTATGTACATCAGTATCTCAAGGATCACGGCGTAGAGCTTATCAGTTACAGAGAGCTCATCAAAATGAAAGGCGGCAAATTAATGGGTTGATCTGAATCTCGACAGTCGCGGTAATTATAAAAATCAACTCGGGAGAATTGCGTATGATTTTCCATAGTTACCACCGCGTATCCTCACACGGGAATACATCTTTCCGAAAAGGGACTTGATTTCCTTGAAATACAGAATATGGAGTTAAAAATATTATGAATATTGTACCTGAATGGTTTAAGAAAACATCAATATATCAGATCAATCCCCGCACCTTTTCCCCTGAGGGCACTATAAAAGCGGTGACCAAAGAACTTCCCGTTCTTGCCAAGCTTGGTTTTGGAGTTATGTATCTGTGTCCTATATTTAAGGAGGATACTTCTGAAAACAAAGAAAATTGGAGTAAAAGACAACTCGCATCACAAACAGAAAACCCTAAAAACCCTTACAGAATGGACGACTATTTTGAGGTCGACAGCGAATACGGAACAATGGACGATCTTCGTGAATTCACAAAGGAAGCTCACAGGCTCGGTATGCGTGTTATTCTTGATCTTGTGTATCTTCATATCGGTCCCAATGCGGATATACTTAAAACCCACCCCGAGTTTGCCGAAAGAAACGAAGACGGCAACATAAAGTGTACCGAATGGAATTTCCCGTATCTTAACTATGAGAACGAAGGACTCCGAGAATACCTTTGGTGCAATATGACCTATTATATCGGTGTAATAGGTGTGGACGGCTTCCGCTGTGATGTTGGAGACGGAGTGCCGCTTGATTTCTGGAGCGAAGGCAAGAGAAGAATAAGAGCCATAAATCCGGATGTCGTCATGATAAACGAAGGCGTAAAATCGGAGTATCTTGAGGTTTTTGATGCCAACTACGGTTTTTATTGGCATCAGCTCATTTATGATCTGCTCCATGGCAGTATCACCGCTGCGGATTTGCTGGCAAAGTACAACGACTTCAGTGAGCGGTATAAAGGTGCTCCTGTGCTTCGCGACATGGATAACCATGATACGGTAACCGACTGGCCTTACAGAATCGAAGAACATTTCGGCAGCCACTGTATGGAGCTTATTTTAGCGATAAACTACATAATCGACGGTGTACCGATGGTCTACTGCGGAAATGAACTTGCCGACAAGGCAATGCTCAATATGTTTGCAAACCGTTTCCATATGGGTAAATTTGAAGTAACCGACCGCAATGCCAAGGGTGATGCGGTTGACAGACGCAAGAAGATCGTAAAGCTTCTGAATGAACTGAAATCAACAAACGCAACCTTGCAGAACGGCAAAACCGAATGGCCAGAGTCAAATGCGGATCATATCCTGGCTTTCAGTCGCATATCAGACGATCAAAAACTTACATTCATAGGTAATTTTTCCGACAAAGAAGTTAAAACTGATATCGACATTAAGGGCAAAATGCTCCTTTCAAATAATGCCGACATGACAGACGGTATGCTGAATCTTTCAAAATACGGATATGTGATTGTAAGAGAGGGATAACCGGCGTTTTAACGATAGGGGAACTGTTTCGGCAAATTCCCTCAGGACGGTTACTCCACCGAACACGGCGGAATGAGGAATACAGACGGCTACCGCTACGACTGTGCAACGAGTGCGGCATGGTTCAATGATAATCAGTTGAAGCTTCGCTGTCAGATTATCGATGCTTATCTGGGCAATTTCACGGCGAGATTCAGCTTCAAAGACGGTGATGCCGACGTTGTTTTTTCCAAGAATGCAGAAGCCTTCCTCGATGAATACACGGGAACAATCACGGCTCACGGTAAATAAACAGAAAATACAGACGGGGATGGAAAATCTGAGTTTTTCATCCCCGTTTTTTCACACGAAAAAACTGTATCAAGACAACAAACAATGTGTCTTGATACAGTTACATTTTTATTTTGATTTTTTGATCATTTCATCTATTTCGGAGAGCTCGAAAACGTATTTGCTTCCGCAGAAGTTACAGCAGGTTTCGACGCTTTCGTTCTCGTCGTACAGCTTTTTGAGCTCCTTCTTGCCCAGACTGAAAATTGCTCTTTCGTAGCGTTCACGGCTGCAATTGCACTTGTACCGGGGCTTTGACACATCGAGGACATCAAACTCTATCCCTTCGAAAACCAGTCCGATAATCTGCTCATTCGTCAGTCCGTCATCTATCATTTTAGAAACGGGAGGAAGCTTTCCGATATTCTCTTCGATAATTTTTACTGTTTCCTCATCGGCAAAGGGCAGAAGCTGTACCATGAATCCGCCTGCCGCCCTGCAAGTAAAATCACGGTTTACAAGCACTCCGAGTCCACATACCGTCGGTGTCTGTTCACTGGAAGCATAATAGTTCGTGATATCCTCTGCAATTTCTCCGCTTACTATCTGGGCAACTCCGACATACGGCTGTTCCATTCCGAGATCTCTCAGAACATACATCGGACCTCTTCCTACCGATCCGCCGACATCAAGCTTGCCCATCTTGTTGGGAGGAAGCTCCGCTTCGGGATTGTCTGCATATCCTCTGACGTTACCGTGATAATCACTGACACAGCATACCGTGCCCGCAGGTCCGTCACCGCTGAATTTAAGCGTCAGTGACTGATTTTCGCTTTTGAGCATCGATCCCATTATTGATGCGGCGGTAAGCGCTCTTCCGAGTGTTGCCGTCATCGTTTTTGACAGACCGTGTATCTCGTGCGCCTTTGACACGATTTCCGTAGTGTTTGCTGCAACGACCATTGCACTGCCGTCACGCGATAAAGCTCTTGTTAAAATGCTGCTCATAGCCCCTCCGTTATCTTACGAACCTGTTATTGTAGCTGTCAATGGCATCGGAAATTATTCTGACAGCCTCATCCTTGCCCATAACCTCGTCAACCGCCGTTTCCTTGCCTTCAAGTGCCTTGTATACCGAGAAGAAATGCTTCATCTCCTGGAAAAGATGCTCGGGAAGATCCGAAATTTCCTTGTAGCAGTTATATGTCGGATCGTTGAACGGAATTGCTATTATCTTCTCATCATTACGCTTGTTATCAATCATCGTGATAACACCTATCGGGTAACATCTGACTTCCACAAGCGGATCTATCGACTCACTGCAAAGAACAAGTACGTCAAGCGGATCGTCATCATCCGCAAAGGTCCTCGGAATAAATCCGTAGTTGGCGGGATAGTGCGTTGACGTGTACAGAATTCTGTCAAGCACAAGAAGTCCCGTCGTCTTGTCAAGCTCATATTTCTTTTTGCTGCCCTTCGGGATTTCGATTACCGCCACGAAATCCTCGGGTTTTACTCTGACCGAATCTATATCATGCCAGATATTGCTCATAATATCACTCTTTTCCTATAATTTCAAGTAAAGCTTCACAGCCCTCACATATATCTTTGTATGTTTTTTCAAAATTTCCCGTATACCACGGATCCGCCACATCTCTCGAATGAAGCATCATCCGTGCCTTCTTCGCCTTGTCACCGACTATTCTGCTCAGCAAATAACGGTTCGATTCGTCCATCAATATTACATAGTCGTATTCGTCCATATCCTTTTCGGTGATCTGTACGGCACTTCTTTTTGTAAACGGTATACCGTACTTTGTGAGTGTTTTTTTCGTTCCGGGATAAATGTCATTTCCGATTTCTTCACGGCTTACGGCACTCGAGGACACTTTTATCTTGTCCGAGAGGCCTCTTTTTTCTACCATGTCGCGAAAAACGAATTCAGCCATCGGAGAACGGCATATGTTTCCGTGACAGACAAACATAACCTTTATCATTCAATACCTCTTTCTGCACCGTATATGACATCGACGCTCTTTTTGAACAGAAAACGGTCATATTTCGGCTTCCAGTTGTTTCCCGCTTCCACCGAATCGAAATTCTCTTCGCTTCGGGCAACAAAGATTTTCGTTACTCCGAAAAGCTCCTTGCCGTCCTTGTATACGGTATCCCAGAAGGCGTGATGTCCGATGTATTTTACATTTTCCGGTATGAAAACATACGTCATGGACTGATTGTAGCTGAAAGCATCGGAGCCTATATATTCGAGCGATTCGGGGAAAGACGCATAAACGGTCCCGAGGGATTCTTCCGACTCGTAACGTGAAGATTTACTCTCACCCGTATAAGTGTAAACGTTGCAAAGTGACGGTATCTTGAAAAAGCCGAGTGTTTCTATACGTTTGAGCCCTTCGGGGAGATAAACATTTTTGAGGTCGGCGTAGTTGAAACACAGCTCTCCTACCGTTTCCACCGTTGAGGGGACAACAAACGTCAGCACTCTGTCAACGTATTCGTCGTAGTTTTCGTCGGTTTCGTCAATCTCCGCACGTGCGCCGTCTTTGTCAAATTTTAAAAATCCGAACTGCTCGGCGAGAAATGTGTCGTTGTCGCAGGGACGGCAGATGATGCGCTTCATGTCCTTCGTGTAAAGGACTCCGTCGATGTCGCAATAATTCGGATTTTCTTCGTCAACGTCGATTCTCCTGAGCGCATAACACGAATAAAACGCTTTGGGATCAATGTGAGTAACATCCTTGCCGACGGTGATCACCGTTATTTTTTCGTCACAGTTAAAGGCGTATTTGCCGATGGAAGTGACCTTTTTTGACGTGTCCTTTTCAATCGAAAAATCATTTTCACTCTCCGTGCCGTAACGGACATCGGACACATAAGCTATATCGAGCACGGTGATATTACCGGGATTGCTGAACTTTGTAAGCTCATACCCCGACTCGGTCTGTCTGTACTCGAAGACATCCTTCTGCACCGTCATAACGCTGAAATAGCACGAAGCCGAAACAGCGATAATGATAACAAGCGTAAAGATTATCTTTTTGAGCGTGTAATGCTTATACGGTCTGTTGATGTGAGGAGCCGAAAGACCTTCCACTTTGTATGTCCATATCTCGTCGTCGGGTATATTGAGCGTGACGGGCTCCTGATTTTGTTTGTCCTTACTCATGTCGGTCACCTGCCTTTACGGGAGAAAGTGCCGATTCTTTTTCTTTTTCGGTAACCTCGGCACGTCGTTTAAGAACCTCCATAACCATGTTCTGCTTCTTGCTGTCGTAATCCCAGAAGAAATAGGGGATGGTCATCAGCAAAAATCCCGCAACATCGACGATAAGAGGAATTGCTATGATGTTTCTTCTTGCTTCGTCGATAAAAAGAACATCCCAGTTGCTGTTGAAGCCGTAACGAAGCAGAAGAATCGGAATAATCAACCCGACAAACGAGGTTATCGGTCCTGTAAACCAGCCGAATACACCGGCAAAATTTTCGAGTCTTTCGCCCGAAAGATACATCTGATAGTCGCCGATACGAACATTCATGTCGTGTCCCGCCGTGGTGGGTACCGTTTTGGTCATTTCCATAAAGAACAGCACGACAACGCATATCGTTC
>JAZSPN010000045.1:0-2561 GCA_045537495.1 Acutalibacteraceae bacterium | reverse complement strand
GCAAATGATTTGACAACTGTCAATTCTCCTATTCTTGTAGACTATGAAGAGGAGTCCAAGACCTTTGTAACCGTTACAAACAACACACTCAAAAATTTCCGTTGGTTAATCCGCATTTGTACGGCAGGCGAATCTTCTGCTACTCCGTATATAGGCTCAAACAACACAGTAATATCGGCAAACGATAACAAAATAAATCCCGCATTCAACTCATTGCCCGACGATGCTGTTATTGATGCGGCAGAAAACATGTTAACAGACAAGAAACGATATATTGCCCGAACCAACCTGTACATTCTCCACAGTGCTACAGCGGGTATCAGTTACAGAAAAGCCGAAGAATACGGTTTATCCTGACAACTTAAAGTGGGTGGCTAAAAAGTCACCCACAAAAACAAAGGAGGAAAACAAAATGTTAAGACACACAGCGTCAACAACAGTATCTTTACAAAACAACACTCACGGCATCAGCGCTCTCGCCGAGGGCGACATAATAACCACGCTCGGATTCTACACCGAGGGTGACGGAGGCGGAGCCGAATTCACGGTTGAGGACATCGACAACAAGCCGATTGAGCAGTACTTCGAACACGCAATCGTCGGAACTAATTTCAAGGCTGTCATGATCGTCGAAGACGGCACCGTCAACATCGACCAACTCGGTGCAAAAGGCGATGCCGTGTTGGCCGACACTTTCTACAACACGGTTACAACTGCGGAGTCGTGTGATATAAGAACCGGCGAAACGCTCGATGCAAATACAAATTCGACCGACAACACAGGTGTTCTGAATTACGTCTTCGAAAAAGATTCCGTCAAAAAAATCCACCTCGGTGCAGGTAAAATTTACGGCATCAAAAACGCTGTCAAAGCAAAGAGCAATAAAGTCCTCGACGGAAACGGTGCCACTATTATGAATATAACGGACACACGTTTTTCAATGATTGGTTTCAACGAAGAATCACTCGAAACTTTTACTGAAAACGTCGAAATCAAAAATGTGCATTTGATAAACAATTATTTGTTCACCAAATCGGGATATTCTCGGGGCATATTTATCCGCAACGCTAAAAATATCAGTCTTCAAGACGTTGTCATCGAAAAAAGCGGAGTAGGTATCAACGTAACCGGTGATAAAAATGACGAGAATTTCAACACCGTATCAATCCAAAATCTGAGAATGTTTGATGTTTCAATGGGCATCGAGTGGAACGATGTAGAGTACAGCAGCATCACCGATTCGTATATTTCGTGCGATTACAATCTGCTGTATTCATCTACGGAAAGCAATCCGTCGGATTCGAGAAAAGGTTATCACTGTATATATATCGACGGTGTAGCAAGAAACTGCATTTTCAAGAATCTGATACTGAAAAACGCAGGATACGGCTCCGCCATTAACCGAAGCTGGGCAGACTCGGAAAGCGACGAAATATATACCAGTTACTCCCTTGCGTTCGAAAACATTATCATCGACAACGTAAGAACAGCCCTTGCCATAGGACACAATACTCACGATTCGATGTTTACAAACGTAGTCGCGACAAACCTGAGAGGTGACGGAATTAACTTAAGTGGAGTCAAAAACGTAGTCGTTTCAAACTGCAGTTTTTCCTACGATCCCGACTTCGGAGATAATTGCGGCGGTATATTTATTCCCAATAATAAACCGGATTCTCCAAATTACTATGTTAATGATACACTCATCAAGAATTGCACCTTCAGCTTCAAGAGTAAAATCATTTACACAGACGACAACAGAATGCTGGAGGGCGACAGCTTGACCGTAAAAAACTGTTTATTCCGTATTGATACCCCATCATTGTCGTATGGTTACAATCCCGCATTTTTCAAGGGAACGTTTTCCAAAATTTCTTTCGTCGGCTGTACCTTTGAAGTTTCCGGCTTCGAATCGGAAAATCATTCCAAAAACGGAGTTTTGTTCTATCTCGACAGCAGCCGTAAAAAAAAGATGAACTTTTCTTTCACTGATTGCAGCTTTATCAACAACGGTACCGTTTCCGTAAACAGTCCAATATTAAGTAATTCAGTTTATGATAATTATAATGTTATTTGCTGTCAAGCAAAAAACTGTCTGTTAAAAGGCTTCCGTTGGACTATACGTATCGCTACAACGAATGACACAAATGGTAATTCCGGTGTAAACCCCGGTTTCAACGAAACCGGCACAAATTCCATGATCGAAGATCAGGCGGCGGCAGCATTAACCGATAAGAAGCGCTTTCTCTCTCTCGGCAATATTTATTTATGCACCGATGAAAATGACATGAGCAGAATCGTCGGCTACAAGGCCGCCAAGGACTTCGGCGTATAATCAAATTTCTGAGCAGGTATTTTTAATATCTGCTCTTTTTTATTGACAAGCATAATTTTTTTATTATATAATAAAAATAGATAAGTGGTAAATTTAAGGAGGTTCTGACGATGAAAAAGCTGTTTCGTAAGATACTTTCTTTGCTTATGAGTATTTTAATGAGCATCGGTATTCCGGCAACTGTCGTGCAGGAATACAACGGTGATAAATCGGTGCAAATCATGAG
>JAZSPN010000141.1:0-11137 GCA_045537495.1 Acutalibacteraceae bacterium | reverse complement strand
ATAAAAATCATCGAAACACAGGGTGACTCATTGAAAGCAAATGCGTATTTTTCTTTATAATGAAGTTATGCACGTTGTGACGACTTTATCGACAGTCAAGGGGCGATTTGCACAAGATGTGCTAATCGACCTCAGCGTGTCGAAAAACGAAAGTTTTTCGAACACGGTGTGGCTGCCGAGAAAGGAAGTCAGATGCCCCTTTCTTTCGCCCGAAGAAGTACAAAGGTACACGAGAGGCGAAAAAAGGGGCAAGTGCATATAAATATTTAACTTTAAATAAAAATCACGGCAACACAAGGTGACTCATTGAAAGTAACTATGTATTTTACTTTATAATGAAGTTATGCACGTTGTGACGACTTTATCGACAGTCAAGGGGCGATTTGCACAAGGTGTGCAAATCGCCCTTAATATTTATTTCAACCGTAATCGGTAAGAAGTTATTAAATTATTCCTCTTCGGGGACGATTACACCGTAACCGCCGTCGTTACGCTTGTAAACAACATTGACTTCGTTTGTTTCGGCGTTGCGGAAGAGATAGAAAAGATGTCCCAAAAGATTCATCTGAAGAATTGCCTCATCGATACTCTGAGGTTTGAGAGTAACCGATTTTGTTCTGACAACCTCGAAGTTAACCTCTTCATCAACCGAGTTTGCCTCTGCAATTACATCGTCAAGACTGCCGGTGCGCAATTTCTTTTCAAGGCGCGTCTTGTTTCTGCGAATCTGACGTACAATGGAGTCGACACAGTCATCAAGAGCTTCATTCATGTTCTGCGCGCTTTCCTCTGCACGGAAATACATGCCTTTGCTTGCAACTGTCAGCTCAACTACCTGACACGATTTTTCCACGGTAGCCGTTACCTTTGCCTCGGCTTCATTGTCGAAAAACCGTTCTACCTTTGCAAGTTTCTTTTCTGCGTGCTCTTTGAAAGAATCTCTGATGGAACACTTACGTCCCAAAACCGTAATCTTCATATTGTCATCTCCTTATATAGTAATCTCCTTTGGAGTGACTACATTATAGCACATCTTACACAAAAAGTAAATAGGTTTGTTATAACTTTTTATAGAATATTTACAATTTATACATATTTCTCCGCATGACGGGTAACATGACACCCGACATTGAGCGAAACAGGGAGTCCCGCAATGTGTGTGGGAGCAGTTTCTATAGCAACCGAGAGCGCGGTGGTTTTCCCTCCGAAGCCCTGAGGGCCTATTCCGAGTTCATTGACTTCCTTTAAAATCCTGTCTTCAAGCTCTCTGTAAAAGCTGTCATCATTCCTTACGCTGACAGGTCTGCAAAGAGCTTTTTTCGCAAGAAGCGCACAGCTTTCGAAATCTCCTCCGATTCCTATGCCAAGGACCATCGGAGGGCACGGATTGCTGCCTGCACGTCTGACAGACGCGACAAGAAATTCGACTATTTCATCAACCGTTGCCGAAGGAGTAAACATTTTAAGTGTACTCATATTCTCACTGCCGAAGCCTTTCGGCGCCGCCAACAGCTTAACCCTGTCACCATCAACGATACGAGTATGTATTATTGCAGGTGTATTGTCGCCCGTATTGACTCTTCTTAGCGGATCTTTTACAACGGAACAGCGAAGATATCCTTCTTTATAGGCTCTCGATACTCCCCTGTTTACCGCATCTTCGAAGCTTCCTCCCGTAAAATGTACCTCCTGACCTATTTCACAGAAAAGAACTGCCATTCCCGTATCCTGACATATCGGAATATCAAGCTCCCTTGCCGCTTCAAGGTTATCCGACAAATCATTCATCACAGACTTCGCAAGCTCGCACGTTTCACACTGTGCACCGTTTCTAATAAGTTCCGCAAGGTCATCGGGTAAAACTTTATTCGCCTCGATAAAAAGATCCCGGACGACATTCTCTATTTCGGCAACGTTAATTTCTCTCATAATTCCTCCGTATCAAAATGCAGAAAAGCGTGTAAATACCCATCCGCCGTCTTCTCCGACCGGTTCCATTACAAATTCGACTTCCTCTGCGGAATCGATCTTTCCGTCATTGTCCGAATCCTTCGACACCTTCAAAAGTGCAGATTTTTTCGTTTCGCTTTCTTCATATTCGAGAACGGTGCATTCCGCCACTTTATCAGAAGACATTCCGACGTCAACCGCATACATATTTCCGTTATCATCGGAAACATACATCTGAACGTTAAGAAGATTGGTAACGATCTGCCGAGAAAAATGTTTCAGCAGATAAGCGTTGAACTTATCGAAAGTATTAAGATTTTCATCGGCTATTCTGTAATACACTATACCGTCAGGGCCGTCGAGAGTATCGTTCATATCAAGTTTCGGCTTTGACGATACAAACAGCGAATATACCTTTTCGGCCTTCTCTATCTCGGAAAGCATAATATCGGCACCGTCGGCATCTTTTTTCGTTTCGGCTTCCGTCGGCATCTCGAATCTGTCGGGCTTCGACCACAATGTTTCCATTTCAATATCCGACGACGTTGTGCTTTCCGTTTCCGTTTTTGCGTCGCATGAACACAAAAAAGCGACGAATAATGCCACTGTCATTACCGCCGCGAAAAATTTAACTTTTTTCAATGGAATCTCTCCCGATTACGGCCTGTTCTGAGAATTTTTTCTCGAATATCCGCCGTGTTTTGATTCGCTGGAACGTTTGAGATCCGTGAATTTTTCATCACTGACCTGCTTAAAACGAGCCATCATTTCTTCGAACGACTGTCCCTCTGTGGATGCCGGTTTCGTGCCCTGCCATACGTTGGCGGGTGCAGAACTGCGTTTTGGAGGATACGGCTTCTGCGGACGCTGTGCCCTCGGTGCACTTTCTTTTCCGTCATCTTCAGCCTTCTTGATGGAAAGGTTAATCTTTCCGTTGTCGGAAACACTCAGAACCTTCACCTTAACCGTCTGACCGATTTCGAGATGGTCACGTATATTTTTCACAAATGTCGATGACACCTCTGAAATATGTACCATGCCGGATCCGCCGGTAGGTAACTCCACAAATGCTCCGAAATCCGTTAAACCGGTAACTTTACCCTCAAGAATAGCTCCAACCTCTGCCTGCATAAAAAGCAATGTCCTCCTAAATATTTTTTACAAATAAGGCACGTTTATTCCGCAACTTCAAGATCGTAATATACCCTTTCGCCGGGCATAACGTATCCTAAATCCTCGTCCCTTGCTCTGTCTTCAACATATTTATCCACGTCGCCGTCCAAAAGAAGTTGATTCAACTGAGAAACCTCTTCGCTGAGTTCAGTTGCTTTGACCGCCAAATCGGAAGCGTGTTCCTCGAGATCGTTGAGTCTGCCTTTCATCCTGAAAAATGAGATGAAGAAGAAACACAGTACCACAGCAATCGAAACAGAAATGATTATACTTCTTTTTCGGACAGCTCTTTTACCTTTTGTCTTCAAAGTCAAAACCAACCTTTTATTATTAAACAGCATTAATAAATTCATTTGAATTATACAACATTCAAGTTCTAAATTTCAAGTGGATTTTTAACATTTTAGAAACTTTTTTTGATTTTTTTGTAATTAAGTGCTTTATTCTATCAATCGGCTTCTGAATAAACCTGAAAACCGCCCTGAACGGTGCAGTTAAAACTCTCAGAAGCCTGACAATGCAACGTTTAGTACCGACAATAAATTTCACGGTGAAGCTTTCAATTTTTCTCCCGAGCGCATAGATATATGTAAGCCATCCTATCAATAGTGCCACCAGGATATTGATCCGTAACCCGCCGTTTCCGAATGTCAGTAAAAAAATAAAAAACAGAACGGCGCTTAAGAGCATATAAAGAACATCCGTGAAAAACACGATTTTCGGTTTTTCCAAGATAATACGGATAACCCGGAACACTTCATAAAGTATTCCGAGTATAAAACCGAATCCGCAGGTTCTCAAAAAAAGTATAATCTGCCCCTCAAGACTCTGTATATACTCCATTACCTGAACACCCTGCCGAAAAAGCCTCTGTTCGACTGCTGTTCCTGAGCATAGATCAGTGCATCAATCTGCCCTTCGAGAGTCAGTTCTCCAGTATCGGTATTAAGCTTATTGATGTGAAGCCCCGTTCCTCTCACGGTAAGCTCACCGAGTTCCGTGTATACACTTACAGTACTTTCATCGAAGCTGTCAACGTCGGACACTCCCGTTACCGAAAGCTTTTTTCTGTCTTCCAAAACAACGTTCTGAGGAAATTTTTGCATTATTTTTTCGTCGGAATTCATATATTCACCCCTTAAAACAGTTTCTTGAACGGGTTGTTTTTATAGTTTTTCTTTTGATTGCAGCACGGTCGGCGACAAACGATTATCGTGTCATCGCCTATCACTTCGATGTCCTCCCAGCGAATTCTTATGTCCTCTTCATGTCCGAGAAGTCCGAAGCATCTGTTTCTGCCGTAAATAACTATTGCCACTACACGTCCGTTACACGTATCAACATCGACGTCGCATACGTTGCCTATTCTTTTTCCGTCAGTTCTGCAAATTACATCTTTATTACGAAGATCGGTCACACAGCAATTCATATTATCACCGATAATTAATATGAGCTTTAAACGGTAATTATTACAAACGAGGGGCTTTAAAAAACTGCGTCTTTAAAGCCCCTCGTAACAATTGTATCATAATGAAGAAATAAAGCTTCTGATTGCCCACAGAATGAGCATGTGAACGGGATAAAACGAATAGCAGAAATATTTGAACCACTTGCTTTTGATACCTTTTTCGCCGTTATAGAGCCATATCGGGATCAAAGAAAATACTGCAAGACTCTGTCGTACCACTTCAAACTGTCTTCCGAGAATCTCAACCTCAAAATACAGTCCTTTAAGTATCTCGGCATTAAGATAATACAGACATACCGCCTGTGCAATAAAGCACCACCATTTTCTGTCCCTGAAGAAGTAAAAAACAAGAACGGTAAGGATTCCCACGGTGTTATAATCCGCAAAAGTTACAATGCCGAGAACTGTCCCTAAAACAACTGTACCGATCGCGGTCAATGCAGTAATATACCATTTGCCCCTGCCTCTTGCCATTTCGTTCAGGTGAACAAGAATCAGTCCGATGAGAAGCGTCCACAGCACGTTCTGATGTACGGGATAGAACACAGAGCTTCCGTACATCAGGTTAAACGGAATTTCGGATACGACGGCAAATATCAGCATTCTCAGAATGTATTTTTTTAAATTGCTCGTATGAAAATAGCCTTCCACAGCCAAAAAAGCAAATACGGGATAAGTAAGTCTGCCTATGTTCGTCATCCAGTCGTTACCCGGTACAACCGTTGCCCACAGATGATCGAAAAGCATGAATATCATGCCGAGTATATGTAAAAATGATGAATCTATACCGATTTTTCTTTTTTCCACCGTAAACTCCTTTCAGGGTTTCAGATAACAGGACAATGCAGATCTTCCGTAAATTCCGTTACTCCGTAAGAAATGAGCCTTTTGTATTCTTCGATGTATCTTTGCTTTATTGAATACGCGGCTGCAAAAAAACCTCTGCCCGTAATTTCTTCGGCAATCTCAGATGTATACTTTCCAAACGGTATTTCGAATCCGATACGAAGATCGGATTTTGCAATGTCCGAGTTGAAAAAGTCACGAAGTAAATCGCTGTCGAAGTTTCTTGAATCAAGGGTGTAACCGTCTATTTCATCCGAAAAAACAGAAAAAGCGCTTTTCAAAGTATCGAGTCCGAAACCTTTTATATGAAATCTCTTTAACAGATTTCGGCTGTCAACCTCACTTTTCACCTGTTCCCACTGACTCACATCAAGCGACGGATGTGTGCTGAACATCGGCGACATACCGAATTGTTCACAGATATCAAAAAACTGTGATAACGTAGGGATAAAGACTCCTTTATAAATCGGATTTTTATAAGAGCCGTATTCCCACTCGAGAAGCTCCTTGTACGTCTTGTCCTTAACAAAAACCTTGTCGCCCGGCGGATTACCTCTGCAATCCCTTGCAGTTCTGTTAATCGTATCGTCGTGAATACAGACAATAACTGAGTCCTTCGTCACTTTCGGCACGGCTATACAGCTCTTAAATCCGCTAAGTCCCGCAAGCTCAAACGAAGGCACAGTATTATCGGGAGCCATTCCCCATAAGCCGAGATGCGCATTGTAACGAACATTAGGATTAACGTCTTCGGCCTCTCCGCCTTCATCAATTCCGAACTCTTTAATCTGTAAAACCGTTCCGTCAGGAATCTGAACGCTGACCGTCAGTTTCATTTCATCCCGAAACAAAAAAGGTATTCTGAAGCTCTGTTTTATAAACTCGTTACACCCGCCCATCACATAATAATGCGAACTGTAAACGGGTTCCGCCTGACCTTTCACTGTAATCGAAAAACAGATATGCGGCGAATTCAATCCGTTAAACGATGCAACAGCCGATATGAGAAAGCTGTCACGTTTTCCGTCAAAAACCTTGTCAGCGGCAAAACTCTTATTAAAAATTATACATCCGTCATTTAAAGCACCGAGTGCAGATAAATCAAAAATTTCAGTCACAGAAAACCTCCGTGTATTATTTTGGCATGGGACGTCTTTTTGCGGTATACTCCGATACATCGATCCTTATAATCGCAACAACCTCTGCAAGCCTGTCATTAAACTCAAAATCCTTGCCGGTCTGAGTTTTCATCAGAAGAGTAAGCGCTTTCTTCTTTTCTTCAATATCCTCAACAATTTCAGCCCTGCCTTTTCCCATGATCGACTCATAGGTTATTCCGTATTTGCACGCGACGTCGCCCTCAAAAGGCTGAATCTCACACTCGGCTTCAAAGAACACCTTGTTATTCGCTCTGATAACATCAAGCTTACGTCCCCGTCTTGCTCCGTGGAGATATACAGTAAGCTTACCGTCAACCATTTCGTAGCCGTAATTCATCGGAACAACGTATGGCTCATCGCCGTCAACAAGTCCGAGATGCAACACCTTTGATTTGTCGAGAATCGATAAAATCTCCGTGATATCCGTTACTTCACGCTCTCTGCGTGTCATTCCTCCTGACATATAAACCACCTTTCAGAAAAACAGACCGCACGGCAAGTAACGTGCAGTCTGCATTCAATTAATATAAAGCAACGTTAATTTGCGAAAACAGATTATTCTTTATCGATCTGATCCCACTCAACATTTTCTTCGACGTAGCCCTTTTTGGCTCTTGCGCGCACTACAAGCTTTACAATGAATCCGGAAATAAGACTCAATGCCATGACAAGCCAACCGCCGATAATGTTTGCTGTCAGAGAATAACCGTCTGCCGCTCCGTAAATACCTCCGCCCGAAATAAGCGTAACCACATTCCATACGAAAAGAAGCGTAAGTACAACGGGAGATATAAACTTAATCGAAATTTTAAAGAGTAATGCCGGCATTTTAAATTTATTTGTATTGCGGTTAACTGCATCAAGAACTTTCGATGTTTTAAAGCACCAGCCGACAACGACAACCTCGAGAATACCGGTAACGATAAGAGTGTAGCTGTTGATGAAATTATCGACAATATCGAGCCATGCAAGACCTGCCCCCGTCACGAAAATCAGACCAAGGGCTGCGCCTACGATACAAAGGGTTAAGGTTGTCTTTCTCTTGTCAAATTTAAACTTATCGGAAATCGAAGTTGAAACACCTTCAACAATAGAGAAAAGTGAATCGATCGCAAGAGTAATAAGACAGAAATAGAATACATATGCAAACAGTGCGTTAACCCACGGAACATTGGTGAGGTTGACAATTGCCTGAGGATAGATAATAAATGCCGTACTGATACCCGATGCACTCATGTTATCAAGCATGCCGACACCAGCCATTGTTGTAAACATAACAATACCGGCAAGGACACTAATGAGCATATCGGCGAAAGCTATGATGATACTGTCAACCGCAATGTTGGATTTTCTGTCGAGGAAGGATCCGTAAGCAAACATAATCGCCATGGCAACAGACAGAGAGTAGAAAACCTGTCCTATTGCATCAACCCAGAGGGTGGAATCCGAGAGTGCTGTCCAATCGGGAACAAAGAGTCGCGAAATACCTTCCATTGCACCGCTCATTGTAAATCCTCTTACAGCGAGGATGAGAAGGCAGACAAGCGGAAGAGAAACGGTGTATTTTACAACCTTGCCGACACTGGTAGTACCTTTTCTGATACAGAGATAGCATGCAATCCACGCAACGGCGAGGCAACCGAGTACAAGCCAGGAAACCGTTGAATAGCCGGAGGTTGTACCCGTTGTTTGAATCAGATTCATCCAGAGAGCACCGGCTGCTTCCGAGTCACCGGTAAAAGATGCAAACTTAAAGCTTGAGCCGAACATGAGAATAACCCATGCAAAAACAACGGCATAGTAGACGGAGATGAAGAAACCGTTGGAAACCGCAATCCAGCCGATGGGCTCAGCCTTTCTGTTGATGGTACGCAACGAGCCCGAAGCGCCCTGACGGGTGTTACGTCCTATGGCGATTTCCATCATAAGCATCGGAATACCGACAATAATCATTGCCAGAAGATAGACGAAAAGAAATGCTCCGCCGCCATGCTTCGCCGCAAGTCCCGGAAATCTCCACGCATTACCAAGACCGACCGCCGAACCGATAGCCGCAAGAATAAACGTAGATCTTGATGACCATTTGTCACGCATAATGTCACAACTCCTCAAATTTAATAGATATATGTTAACACAAACGAAAAAAAATTTCAATAAGCACACAGAAAAAACATGAACGATATTTTTTGTACTCCTGTATGTAATTAACGTCTTTATCTCTTGTTATTGACTCCGATTAAAAGCTGATATATACTTAATCTGTCAGTGCAAAAGAGGTTGCAGATGCTATTTCGACGGAGGGACATGCAAAGTAAATAAACACGTAAAATACGGCGTCCTCTTTATTTTCAAAAGGAGTTGTTTCAATGGTTAAAAATGTTATCTTTGATTATATAGCTGAGTATTTAAGCGGTGATATGCAACAGACTGCTTTAAATTTTGCAAATTATTTGCAGAACAGCAATGTTGAGTTTATAAAAGATAACGGCTATTGGAAAGACAAAATATATTATCTCTGCAAATTTAACGGTAAGTATGTTTGTTTTATTGCAATCAAAGATCCCGATGAGCCCCACAATGATTGGACAATATGGTCCGAGGACAGCAATGCCTATAAGGATGCGTCTGCCGATGATAGTGTGAAAACTTCAGCATGGAAACATGTTGACTATTGCGGAAATTGCGGTTCTTGCGGTGGCGGAAAAACTAAAAATATCTTCGGTAAAATTTTCGACGACGTATGTGGATGCACTTTCCGTATTGATAATGCAACTCAAAGTGATTTACCGTTTTTGGAGAAAATGATTGAATTGCGGCTTGCCGAGATTTCAGGCGAAGTTATATAAGTTTTCGAGGGTAACGATATGAACAAAGATTTTGATAATATTTTAACAGAGCGTTTCAGCACAGATTCTCTTATTTCCGTTGCAACCGTTGACAATTTCGGCACTCCGTGGGTGAGAACAGTTGATGCAATTTTTATTGACGGATCTTTTTATACCATTACTAATGCTACGACAAATAAGATGAAACACATTAACGAAAATCCTGTTGTTGCTATTTGCGGTGAATGGTTTTCGGGACACGGCAATGCTGAAAACTTAGGATATGTTTGCCTTGAAAAAAATAAGATTTTAGCAGAAAAACTGAGAAATGCTTTTGCTTCTTGGTATGATAACGGTCACACCGATGAAAGCGATGTTAATACCGTAATTTTAAAAATAGCTGTCACAGACGGTATCGCTTATAAAGACGGAAAAAGATTTGAATTTTAACGGAGTTTTTCTTATGAACTTACATAATGTGTGTGAGTTTTATAACACAGAAAAAGATGATTTGTCCACATAAATCAAGAAAAGCTATTGATTTACTGTTATCATATTCAAGGGTGCGATATGAACGATTTAGAAGCGGTTGTTGTTACACAGAAATATATAAAAACTCATCACAAAGATACTGATTTCAGCATTGAAAGCGTTTGCAATGTCGTCGGATATTCCCGCCGTCAGCTTGACAGATTATTCCGCAAATTTTTGCAAACAACTCTTTATGAATATATAAACGCAGTTGTTTTAAGTGATAGCGCCGTAAAACTGATAAACACAGATGATAAAATTCTTAATATTGCTTTGGACAGTCATTATAACACTCACGAAGGATATGCGCGGTCTTTTGCAAAGAGATTCTCCGTAACTCCCGACGAGTACCGAAAAAGCAAAATCGCCATTCCGTTGTTCGTACAGTACCCTGCAAATCACTATTACCTTTTGAAAGAGGGAAAAACAATGGATAACACATCAATCTGTATGGTAACACCCGTAAACAGACCGAAAAGAAAACTTATTTATCTCCCTTCAAAATCCGCAAACGGTTATTTATCATATTGCGAAGAAGTCGGCTGTGATTGGGAAGGTTTGCTTAACAGCATCCCCGAAAAACTTGATACGGCGGCACTTCTCGATTTACCCGAATTCTTACACGAAGAAGGCTTCAGCGAAACTGCTTCAGGCATTGAAGTTCCGTTCGATTACGATAAGCCTTTGCCCGAAGGCTATAAAATCGCTGAGCTTCCCGAGTGCATAATGCTCTATTTTCAGAGTGAGCCATTTGAAAATCCCGACGATTTCGGCGTTTACATCGATCAGGTTTTTAAAGCAAAAGACAATTATAACTTTGAACGCTACGGCTACAAGGCAGCAGATAATCTTGCCCCTTTCTTTAATTTCGGGGCACAAACAGAATCAGGAGCAAGAATCGCAATTCCCGTATCAAAATAATCAAAACCAAAAGAGCTAACTGACATAAAAATCAGTTAGCTCTTAACTTTCAGATAATTCAAAAGTTGCCAAAGAGCGTTTTCGAAACCTCAAAGCCGAGGCATATCAACGCTTGTGCCGTATGGAAAATATTTAAATTTTCGTTTCCTCTGACCTTTTTATCTCCTTGATGTGTATTACGTAATAATATTAAAATACTCCATTGAGTTTTTAATAAGTTCGTCAATCAGTTCCTTGTGAGTTTCATATTCGCTATAACCTTT
>JAZSPN010000118.1:0-25874 GCA_045537495.1 Acutalibacteraceae bacterium | reverse complement strand
AATGAGCATCTCCGTTTTTATGTTGAGGTTGTATTTTGACTGAAATTAATATGAATTTTTACCGTCAATCCTCCCGTCAAAACAGAAGAACACACCAAAAATCAGCACAAATTCACGGCTCCCTTGTGTAAAGGGAGCTGGCAAAAATCTTTGATTTTTGACTGAGGGATTGTTTTTAAAAATAATATAAAATCAACTTTTTTGCTGTCAATCCTCCCGTCAAATGCTACGCATTTGCCACCCTCCTTTACACAAGGAGGGCTTTAGGTATGTACAGACTTTTAGCATTTATGACAAAAACAAGCAAGCCAATTTAGTAGAAAACACCAAGATTCAGAACGATTTTTGCCACCTCCCCGGACTTCGGTGAGGCTTTTCGGTAACTGCCGACTTTCGGTTTAACGGTTAAAACAGACGGATTAATTTAATCCTTACTTTTCAAGCAACTCCTTGTACTGATAACACTTCACATAATCGACCTTGAATTCGGCGGGCCAGTTTTCCTTTGGAGTAAGACTTATTCTGCCCGTACCGTGACGGTCGGAATTCTGGATTCCGTTTTCGCCCGCGAACTCGACGGAAAGAATGAGATGCTCGGGATTCTGTGAAACACCGCCCGTTGAAAGTCTGCCCGTTTCACGGCCGTTGATGTAGAAAATATACTCGTCCCTGTTCCATTCCACGCCGTAGGTGTTGTAGTTTTTGTAAGGATCGTTTTCGATGAATATTTTGCCGAGTGTGTCACCGTGATGTCCTGTGCCGTAGCCGTCGTAATGGATACCCGTCGAGATACAGTCGTCGCCCCACCAATTGTCCTTATAGTAGAAGGATTCGAAAACATCGACCTCGGTGCCGTCCTTTCCCGAACCGTCAACGTTGTAGACACCTTCATTCATCATCCAGAAGGCACTCCACATGCCCGTGGCGGCGGGAAGCATACAGCGCACCTCGAAGTAGCCGTAGCATTGCTCAAATTTTCCTCTCGTGTTGATTTCTCCCGTGTACCAGCCGGGCTTGTATTCGATGAAATCGATCTGATCGTGCCAGTCATCGTAATAGTAGTTTTCGAGGGGTGTTTCGAGATATTGAGCGCTGATAACCAGATTTCCGTCACGCACCGAAACCATGTCCTCGTGCCAGTAACCGCCCTTACGCTCGGTAATCCACCAGCTGTTTCCCCAGAGAGATTTATTAAGCTCGGTGCCGTCGAAGTTTTCTTCCAGCGTGATTTTGAATTTGCTCATATCGATGTAATTGTCAGACGGAAGCCTTCCGAGGCTTGAAAGCTCGAGAAGCGACGGACTCACCGCCATAAGAAAGGCGATTATGATTTTGAGTAAACGCTTTAACATGACATCACACTCCTTGCGATAATACTAACACAGAATTAAAAGAAAATCAAATATCGCTTGCAATGTACGATGAAATTTTGTAGAATATAATAACTATATAAATAAAGGGGTATTTTATGCAGGAAAACAATCAATTCAAGCCGTATGTTCCGTCAAGCAAGGTGACGCCGGAATTCACGGTAACCTCGATTATCATGGGTATTATTCTTGCTGTCGTATTCGGTGCGGCAAATGCTTATCTCGGCTTGCGCGTAGGAATGACTGTTTCGGCATCCATTCCCGCGGCGGTTATTGCAATGGGTGTTATCAGGGTGATAATGCGCAAAAATTCGATTCTTGAAAGCAACATTGTCCAGACGGTCGGCTCGGCGGGCGAATCGCTTGCGGCAGGCGCCATCTTCACGCTTCCCACGCTCTATCTCTGGGCGGCGGAAGGCAGAATGGACAAGCCGAATCTTCTCGAAATCACACTTATCGCACTTCTCGGCGGACTTCTCGGCGTATTCTTCATGGTTCCGCTTCGCAACGCTCTCATCGTAAAAGAGCACGGCGTTCTTCCCTATCCCGAGGGAACAGCCTGTGCCGAGGTCCTTCTTGCAGGTGAAGAAGGCGGTGCAAACGCCTCCACCGTATTTGCAGGCATGGGCTTCGCGGCACTGTTCAAGTTTATCATCGACGGAATTAAAGCAGTCCCCGGCGAAATTTCCTTCAGAGTCAAAGGCTTTGCAGGAGAAATCGGTACACAGATTTATCCCGCCGTCATGAGCGTCGGCTATATATGCGGTCCGAGAATTTCTTCCTATATGTTCAGCGGCGGTGTGCTCAGCTGGCTTGTGCTTATTCCGATGATCGTTCTTTTCGGCGAAGAGCTTACACTCTATCCCGGTACCGCGCCCATCGGCGAAATGTTCGCATCGGGCGGTGCAGGTGCAATTTGGAGCTCATACATCCGCTATATCGGTGCAGGCGCTCTTGCTGCCGGCGGCATCATAAGCCTTATTAAATCGCTTCCGCTTATCGTGCGCACCTTCCGTGACTCCTTGAAGAGTATGGCGGGCGGCACTTCCGTAAGTAACGAGCGTACAAATCGGAGCCTCAGCATGAAGATAGTTCTCGCTGCAATCGCAGTGCTTACCGTTATCGTGTGGCTTGTTCCCGCAATTCCCGTTTCGCTTCTCGGTGCGGCAATTGTCGTAATCTTCGGATTTTTCTTTGCCACCGTTTCATCGAGAATGGTAGGTCTTGTAGGAAGCAGTAACAACCCCGTTTCGGGCATGGCAATCGCAACTCTGCTTATCTCTACGGTTATCCTCAAAATTACGGGTGACACGGGGGCACACGGCATGAGAGCCGCTATTGCAATCGGATCTATAATTTGTATCGTTGCGGCTATTTCGGGCGATACCTCTCAGGACCTTAAAACGGGCTACCTTCTCGGCGCTACTCCCAAGAAACAGCAGATCGGTGAGATTTTCGGTGTCGTTGCGGCAGCTCTTGCAATCGGCGGAACACTCAACCTTCTTGATTCCGCATGGGGCTTCGGCGGAGATGAGCTTGCAGCTCCCCAGGCGACTCTTATGAAGATGATCATCGAGGGCGTTATGGACGGAAATCTTCCGTGGGGACTCGTAATTATCGGTGTGTTTATCGCAATTGTTGTCGAGCTTATCGGTATTCCCGTGCTTCCGTTTGCCATAGGTGTCTACCTTCCCGTACAGCTTAATGCCTGCATCATGGTCGGCGGTCTTATAAGACTTGCTGCCGATAAGATGAAAAAGAGTGAGGATGAAAAGAAGAGAATCACAAACGACGGAATTCTTTTCTGTTCCGGTATGATCGCAGGCGAAGGCCTTGTCGGTATTCTTCTTGCACTCTTTGCGGTATTCGGAATCGACAAGTTCATCGACCTTTCGAAGTACATCAATATCCCTGAGCCCGCAATGAAGGTTTTGGCTCTTGCGGTTTTCGCACTTGTAATTCTTTCGCTTCTTAAATTTTCCGTATGGAAGAAAAAGAAGGCAAAATAATGATGAAGAACAAAAAAGATTCAAATTATCTTGAGAAAATTCCGAAAAAACCTGACGGAATTCCTTGGAAAACGGATGAAAACGGCATTGTAACACTTGAAATTGAAAACAGGGGTGTTATGAACAGAGTTGCACAGCTTCTTTTCAAAAAGCCGAAGAAAAGCTTCATTCATCTCGACAGGACGGGAAGCTTCGTGTGGCCTTTGATCGACGGTGAAAGAGATATAATTGCTCTCGGAAAACTTGTCGACGAGCATTTCGGCGAGGAAGCTCATCCGCTCTATGAAAGGCTGGCACAGTTTTTCAGAATTCTTGACAGCTACGGCTTTATAAGCTGGAAGGAATAGACGGCATCGTAAATAACAGGGCTGTACCGAAGGTTAAGATTTTTTCGGTACAGCCGTTACTTTAAGGAGAGAGTGCTCATGAAAGGAAAAACCGTAATTTTTCTCGGAAGCTCCGTCACATACGGAAGCGCAAGCGACGGTGAAAGCTTCGCCGACATGTTGGAAAAGACGGAAGGCATAAACATGATAAAGGAAGCGGTGTCGGGCACGACACTTGCCGATATCGGGGAAACGTCGTATATCGCGAGAATGAAAAAGCTTCCGAAGGTGAAGGCGGATGCCTTCGTGTGTCAGCTTTCGACAAACGATGCAACGAAAAATATCGCACTCGGAGAAATTTCCGACAGCTTTTCAAGGGAGTCTTTCGACACTCTGACCGTATGCGGGGCGATAGAATATATAATCGCATACGTGAAGGAAACCTACGGATGTCCGACGGTTTTTTACACTCAGTCGAGATATGACAGCGTGCCTTACCGCAATATGACACAGAAGCTCTGTGAAATCAGAGATAAGTGGAATATTCATATAATCGACCTTTGGAACGATGACGAAATCAACGGGATAACCGATGAAGAGCGGAAAATATATATGCGGGATCGGGTTCATCCGACGAGGGAAGGGTACGAGAAGCTGTGGCTTCCGAAATTCTCGTCGGAGCTTTCAAAAATCATATAAACCGAAAACCTCCGTCTGAATGTTGCAACACAGACGGAGGTTTAAAATTTTGGTATCAGTAGGGACGGAGATCCCCGAGATCGGCGGTAAGACCTTCGAGGGAATCGGCGAGGTCGGGATATTTTTTTACGATAATGCCGTTGGCGAATCTCATGTCTTTGGCATCGCTCTTTGACATTTTTCTGATCTGACGGAAGCAGAAAAAGTAGAGGAATACGAGGAAAAGCACGAAAACGAGAGTGGAAAGAAGTGAATCCGACGACAGACAGTAGTCGTAGAAACCGTGAATGAAAACGGGGACGGCGAGGCTGAGGAAGAGGTGAATGCCACCCGAAACGGGGGAGCCCTTTTGTGTTATTATTTCGTTGAAGATGAGCAACTGTTCGAGCTTTCCCGCTTTTTTATAAATGTGCCAGACGCTGTAATGGTAACCCATCATGACGCCGAAGAACATGTGGCCGGGAACGGCGGTGAAGGCACGCACGAGGGCGGTGCTCCAACCGTAATCGAGAGCGTAGAGCACGTTTTCGATGGCGGCAAAGCCGAGAGAAACGAAGACGGAATAAATTACGCCGTCGAACAGGCTGTTGAAGTTCTTGTTGCGTCTTGTGGTGAGGTACATGGCGAGCCATTTGAAGCCTTCTTCGACGAGAGCGACACCGAAAAAGTACTTGGTGAAATTATAAAGCTTCAAAGAAGAGCTGCTCATAACGACGGCGCCGTCGCTTTCGTGCATGAGCGGAGAAAAAATTCTGTAGATGAGATCGAAGGCGACGGATTCGATTTCGGCGGCGGGAAAAGCTGCTATTGCACCGAGAACGAAAAGCCCGAGAAGCAGAAGCGGCGGCTCTTTTTCGGCGCGGTCTTTTATAAAAATGTACAGACAAAGTATAATTGCGGGGATGAGTGCGGCACAAATGAGAAGAACGGTGTCGGTATTCATAAAAACTCCTTTATTCGTTGAAATTATTCTTTTCGGACTGTTCCTTATACTTTTCGGCCTGGAGGTTGAACATGTAGGCGTATTTGCCGTTCATGGCCATTAATTCGTCGTGGGAACCGCTTTCGACGATCCGACCTTTTTCGAGCATGTAGATGATGTCGGCCATAACGGTTGTTGACAGTCGGTGCGAGATGAAAATGACCGTCTTGTCGTTGGCGGCACGCGACATGGCATCGTTGAGCGCGTATTCGGAAACGGGATCGAGGTTGGCACTCGGCTCATCGAGAATGGCGAAGGGGCATTTTTTGTAGAAGGCGCGTGCAACGGCGACCTTCTGAGCTTCACCGCCCGAGAGAGAAAGTCCGCTGTCGTCGAACTCACGAAGCAGAATCGTATCGGTACCGTTTGGAAGCTCTTTCGAAAAATTACTGTCGGAAAGCGCCTTCGTAACTCTTTCGCTGTCGGGATTTTCGTCCATCGAAACATTTTCGCCGACGGTTGCGCCGAAGAGGGAGAAATCCTGGAATACGGCGGCGAAGTTTTTGTGATAGGAAGGGATATCGAAGTCGCGGATATCGGTGCCGTCGACCGTGATTTTACCCTCCGTCACGTCGTAGAGGCGAAGAAGAAGGTTGGTGAGAGTGGTTTTACCTGCACCGTTATAGCCGACGAGAGCAATTTTCTGATACGGCTTTACGGTGAGATTGATGTTTTTGAGAGTGGGCTCCGTATTTCCCGGGTAGGTAAAGGAAACGTTTTCGAGCTTTATTTCCGGCGGAGTCGAAAAAACCTTTTTCACGTCGCCGCTGACGATTTTCTCTTTGGCGCCCATGAACTTTCTGAATTTTTCGATATAGAGGGCATTTTCGCGCAGACTTATGGCGAACCAGCTTGTCAGATCGAAAACGCATCGGCTTACGGCGTTTGCACCGTTGAAGGTTGCGGCGAAATCGCCGATCGAAACCTCTTTGGTGACAATGGCCTTGTGTCCCATGTACAAAGATATGCCGAGGTAGACGAGCAAAGTCATGGGAAGCGCCTCCTGGCAGAAATACAGCTGCCACTGACGGCGAAGGAAGGGGGCAATTGTGAAAAGTCTGTCCTTTATGTTCTTTTCGTATCTTCTTTCAATCATTTCACCGGCGGGGTTAAGCCTTAATTCCTTGGCGTAATCCTGAAGATAGAAGACACGGCTGAAATACAGATTTTTTCGGTCGAGGGGAGTCATGGCTTCTTTTTTGCCGACATTGACCTTGGCGATAAGACGGCCTATCGGTATCATGGTGCCGACACAAATGACGATGAAGACGAGGCAGATGGGATCAATGGCGACGATGACCGCGGTTATGGAGAGGATGGAGGTCAGAAGTCTTACGATATCCTGAGCGTTGGATATGACGGCATCGACACGGTCACTCATGGAATTCATGGCGAGAACGAGATCGTTGTAGTACTTCGGGTTATCGTAGGACTCGTAGTCCATTTTCGAGGCCTTTTCGTAGATGACGGAATACAGCTTGTAGTGAAGCCTTTCTTGCTGTTTCGGAAGGAAAATTTTGTAAAAAACGGTGCTTCCGATACCGCCGATGATGATTACCGATGCGAAAATAAGGCAGGCGACGGCAACGCGGTGGTAATCGGTGCCGGAAGAAACGACGTCGATTATGTATTTGAGCAGAACGACGTCGGACAGCATCCACGGAACGCTTGACAGAATGTCGAAAAAGATGTAGAAAAAGAGAAGACCGGGAGCATTTTTTGCAACGAAACCGAGCATGAAGAGGTTGTTGCGGAAGGTATTTGTTTTTTCGGCGGAAGATTTTTTATTCTTCATGATCGTCACCCTCCTCTTTATAGCCGGAAGCCTGCAAGGTAAACATTTTACAGTATTCACCGCCGAGGGACATAAGCTCAGTGTGAGTACCCGATTCGATGAGCCTTCCGTCCGAGAAAACGAGAATGTTATCGGAAGAGGTGGCACTTGAAAGGCGGTGTGAGATGTAGAAAACGGTTTTTCCGACGGTGCCCTCCATGAGAGAGTCGTACATTTTGCTTTCCGCCACGGGATCGAGAGCGGAAGACGGCTCATCGAGAATCGCTATGTCGAAATCCTTTGCAAATATTCTTGAAATGGCAACCTTCTGACCTTCACCGCCCGACAGCACGGCACCCGAATCGTCGAATTCCTTTGTCAGCAGAGTATTTTCCCTGTCGGGCAGAGTTTCGATTTTTCCGAGAACACCGCTTTGGCGAAGAGCCTTTACGGCGGCGGGAGCGTTTTCGTCGCAAACCTCGTCGAAGAGGACGTTTTCGGCAACCGTCATTGCGAAAACCCGGTAATCCTGGAAAACGCTTGCGAATTTTTCACGGTATTTCAGAAGGTCGTATTCGCGGATGTTGATTCCGTTGTAGAGAATTTCACCTTCCGTAACGTCGTAAAGGCGCATTATAAGCTTGGAAAGAGTGGTTTTTCCCGCACCGTTGTGACCGACGACGGCGAAGGTTTCGCCCTTGCGGATTTTGAAGGAAACGTCGGTGAGGGTGTTTTTGCCGTTTCCGTCGTAGCGGAAGGAAACGTTGCGAAATTCAAGGGATTCGAAGTCGGCGGGGATGAGATCTCCGCTTGTAAGCTTCGGCTCATAATCGAGGAAGTCGCGCAGATTCTGAACCCAGAGGCAGTGCTTTTGCTGCATGGCGAAATAACGGGCAAGCTGGTTGAGCTTGTTTCTCGTGTTGGTGATGGCGGAAATGAGAACGGAAAAATCGGAAACGGCGAGGTTTTCGAGCACGATGAGGCGGTAACAGCCGTAACCGAAGCCTCCGCCGACGGGAATGAGTTCACCGAAGATGTCGGTGAGAGCTTCATACACGGCGATTTTGACACCGTATTTTCTGATGATTTCGATATTTTTATCGACGGCGGATTTGAATCTTTTCTTTACGACTTCAAAAATGCCCGTCGTCTTGATTTCCTTTGCAAAATCCTTTAAGAGTATCGTTCTTCTCGTGTAATCCTTCTGCCTTTCAAAGGGCGTCATTTCTTTTTCTTTTTCGAGCTCAAGATTATTCATTTTGATTCTGAGGTATATGACGATGAGGGGGCAGAGGATGAAGAAAAGCAGGAACGGATCAACGGAAACCAGGTATGCGACGAGAAAAACAATGCTTACGACGGAGCCGATTGTCCACGCCGAGCCTTCGATGATACGCTTGAAGCCGCCTTTTTCGACAACCCACGTGGCTCTGTTGTAGTTGTCGAAGAAATCGGGATTTTCGTAGCAGCCGAGTTCGACGTTCTGAGCCTTTCTGAATATGAGGCTGTTGATGTAGCTTTCGCACTTTATTTCGAATTTCTCTCTGACGGTATGAACGTTAACGTAGCCGAGCAGATCGACGAGGATTTTGCCGAGAACGATGATGCACATCTTAACGGCGAACTCACGGAAAGTACCGTTGCCCTCGATGATGGAAAGTGCGGTCTGCAAAAACATGACGCTTATTACGACCGTATAATAGACGTTTTCGACGATGTAAGCGAGATATATAATTAAAAGTGAAAGCGGTGCACTTTTTAGGGCACATCTGAGCATGAAAGCAGTATTCTTGAAAATATGTGCCTTCTGCTTTGGCGGTTTGTTTTTCTTCATTACGGAAGCCTCCGAAAAGCTTTATTTTATCATTATATCATATTTATTTCTGTATTGCAATAAAGGACTGTCTGTGATAAAATTTAAAAAGAAAGGATGATGTAAGATGTTAAAACGTATCGTTTCTGTTTTTATCTGTCTTGCAATGATGGGTACACTGCTTATAAATCCCGCCTATGCAGAAAACGGCGAAGGCACATCGGTGCCGTTCATCGTAACGGCTGTCGGAAAAACGGCAGGCACGGTGATGAGTATTTTGGCGAGATTTTTCAACATGATAACGGGCACGGACGAAGCGGATATCGAAAAAGCGGATATCGGCACTCCGTCGTGGAAAGAGTACACGGAGGGCGAAGTGATAAGCGATCCCGAGCAGGTAATTTATGCGAAGACGTGGGTTGCGAATGAGCTTGTTTTCGTCAGTGAAAAGACGTACAAAGATCCGTTTTCCGATGTAGATACAGACCTCGTTCTTTGGGGAAACGGCAGACAGTACACGGTGCCGGGCTTCTGGGACGGCGGTAACGTGTGGAAGGTACGTTTCGTCTGTCCGTCGGAGGGAGAATGGTATTACAGAACTGTCTGCACCGATACTGAAAATACCGCTCTTCACGGCAGAGAAGGCAAGGTTATCTGCGAAGAATACAGCGGTGAACATGAAATTTACAAAAGAGGCTTCGTCACGGTAAATGCGGGAGAAAAGTATTTTACATATGATGACGGAACACCTTTTTTCTATCTCGGCGATACACATTGGAGTCTGGGCGACGAAACTGCCGACATGGTAAAGACCATCTGTGAAAAGAGGGTGAGTCAGGGTTTCACCGTATATCAGAGTGAGCCGATAGGCGAAAAATTCGGTTTTGCCGACGGCATAACGGAAGCCGACATGGCGGGACTTCGCAATTACGACGAAAAGTTCCGTATAATCGCAGAGCACGGACTGACTCATGCGAATGCACAGTTTATGTTTCCGTCAGACATGGAAACACTCATAAGGAATTTCGGCGGTTACTCCGAAGAAAAGGTGACGGATGTACACGGCGGCAAGAATTCGACGGTGTACGAGCTTTCCGACGGTGTAAAAGAGTACCTCGAAAAGATTTCACGTTACTGGGTTGCACGTTACGGAGCATATCCCGTTATGTGGACACTCGGTCAGGAGGTCGACAACGACTTCTATCACAACGAAACATCGCACCCCGACTGGAACAGCCTTAACAACCCGTACATTCACGTGGCTGAATATATTGAGAAGTACGATGCATACGACCATCCGCTGACGGCGCATCAGGAGAATGCGTCACAGACTTCGGCATACGGCAACGGCGAAGGTGCATCACAAAAACTCAGAGTTTACAGAGAGAAGGCAGTTCCCTCGTGCTTCCGTGATGTAAAGGCGCATGATTTCTATGCGGCACAGTGGAGCCCGTCAAAGACAAAACAGAACGACTTCGAGGTTGAAAAGGATTACTGGTACAACGGACAGGGCAAGCCTTCAATAAACTACGAGGGACAGTACTGCTATCTCTGGACAAAGAATTACGGTGCCAGAATGCAGGGCTGGTTGGCATATCTCGGCGGAATGTACGGCTATGGCTGGGGCGGTCACGACACGTGGAGTTACCTCAATATCTACGACGAGGAAAATGACAGTTCCGACGGAGTCGATACGATAACGAGCGAAGAGAAAAAGAATGCAACGTGGCTTGATTCTCTCGAATACGACAGCTCATATCAGGTCGGCTACATGAAGAATTTCCTTATGCAGACAAAGTGGCACGAGCTTATTCCGAGATTCGGCAACAAGGCGTATTTCGTGCCGTGCCACGGAGTTTATTACGTATATGCGAGCAACGGCGACAATTCGGAGATAGTGATATATTTCTATTCTTTCACCGACGGGACCGTTGCCGAAAAGACGAATACAAAGCGCAGCGGAGGAATCATGACGGGCACCGTGGGCAATCTCGTTCCGGGAGAAAAGTACATCTACACGTGGTTTGATCCGATAAACGGCGAAGTTGCAGGTGAAGGTGAGTTCACCGCAAACAGATTCGGCACTCATTTCATGGGAGAAAGACCGACTAATACCGATATGGCACTCATGATAAAGCTTGCATGACAAACGCCTCACCGCTTCGGTGAGGCGTTAATTTTTGTAATTTATTTAAGCCTTTTTGAAAAGTCCGACATCATTGCGGAGATTTCGATCTGCTGTGGGCAGAGGGCTTCGCACGCTTTACAGCCGATGCAGGCGGAGGGCTTTTTGCTGTCCTCGTAGGAGCTTAAAACCATCGGTGCGATGAAACCGCCGCCCGAAAAAACGTGTTCGTTGTAAAGCTTTATGAGAGCGGGAATATCGAGCTCCGAGGGACAGCTTTCCGTGCAGTAACGGCAGGAGGTGCAAGCGAGCGTTTTCTTTTCGAGCATCCTGTCGGCGACGTCAAGAAGAGCGTTCCGTTCGTTTTCGGAAAGAGGCTTATCTTCGGAGAAAACGGAAATATTTTCTCTGAGCTGATCCGTATCGGACATTCCCGAAAGAGTGACGACGACCTCGGGTACCGACTGAATGAATCTGAATGCCCACTCTGCCGGAGTTGCATCTTTTCTGAGAGCTTTCAGAGTATCGGCAAGAGGACCGTCAACGTTTGCCAGTTTACCGCCGCGGACGGGCTCCATGACGAAGATCGGGATATTGTACTTTTTGAGAAGCTCCACCTTTCCCTTGGCATCCTGGAAAGTCCAGTCGAGGTAATTCAGCTGAATCTGGCAGAATTCCATGTGTTCGCCGTAAGCGTCGAGAAAACGAGTCATCGTTTCGATACTGCCGTGAGCGGAGAAGCCGAGATGACGTATTCTGCCGTTCTTTTTCTGATTGAGAAGATATGTAAAGTCACCGTTTTTTTCATCGTCGAGATATTCGTCGATGTTGGATTCGCAAACGTTGTGGAAAAGATAAAAATCGAAATAATCCGTCTGACATCTTGAGAGCTGTTTCTGGAAGATTTCGGCACTCTTGCCCATGTTGGAAAGGTCGTAGCCGGGGAACTTGCTTGCGAGGAAGAAGCTTTCTCTCGGGTATTTTTTGAGCAGCTTACCGATGACGGGCTCCGAGTTTCCCGCGTGATAGCCCCATGCCGTGTCGAAGTAATTGACACCGTTCTCCATGGCGAGAGAGATCATTTCTTCGGTGGCTTTTTCGTCGATGTCGAAGTTGTTTCGACCTCCGGGAAGTCGCATACATCCGAGTCCGAGAGAGGGAAGGCGAAGTCCCTGAAAATCTTTGTAAATCATAAAAATCTCCTACATTATATTTTTTGTATAAAGTGCCGCTTTTTCCGATACCGATAAAAGATCTTCACGGCAGGTTTTCTGTATTTCGTCGAACGGGCGGTTATCGGAAACGGCACAGAACATCTTGCTTACACCGAGTTTTCCGACCTCTTCGAAGCCGTCACCGTGGCATCCGCATATTGTGATGAGCGGTTTTTTTAAAAGAGAAGCTCTCCTTGCGACACCGGAAACGACTTTTCCGCCGACACTCTGAGAGTCGAGTCTGCCTTCACCCGTTATGATGAGATCGGCTTTTTCCGCCTTTTCGCAAAAGGACGAGGCAGACAGAATTATATCGATTCCTCTTTCGAGAGAAGCACCGAGGAATGCCACGGCACCGGCACCCATACCGCCTGCCGCACCGGCACCTTTTATGTCTTTTACATCTTTATGCAGATCACGCTCAATAATACCGCTGATATGGCGAAGGCCTCTGTCGAGAAGCCGTACCCCGTTTTCGTCGGCGCCCTTCTGGGGAGAAAAAACATACGCCGCACCGTTTTCGCCGAAAAGAGGATTGTCAACGTCGCAAGCGGCGGTTACCGTCACGGATAAAGGCTTTTTCGGAGGGATGATTTTTGCAACGGACAAAAGAGTACCGCCCGTCGGAATGAAAGAATTACCGTCGGCGTCAAGGAATTTCCAGCCGAGTGCCGATGCCGCGGAAGCGCCGCATTCGTTGGTGGCGCTGCCTCCGAGTCCGAGAAGAATTTTTTCGGCACCGCGATTCACGGCATCCTTTATCAATTCGCCGACACCGAAAGCCGTTGCCGTCAAAGGGCTTTTGTGTTCTCCCGCAAGGGGAAGTCCCGCACACGAAGCCATTTCGATGACGGCGGTATTGCCGTTTATGAAGAGATACGGAGCATTTGTTTTTTCGCCGAAAACACCGCTTACCGTCGCGGTACACCATTCACCGCCCACCGCCGTCATGAGGCAGGAGCAAAGTCCCTCACCGCCGTCGGACAGAGGAAGCATTTCGATTTTCGCATCGGGAAAAACCTTTGAAAACGCACTTTTTATGATACCGCATACAGAAAGTGCATCGAGAGTCCCCTTGAAGCTGTCGGGGGATATCAGAATGTTCATATCATAATCTCCAGTGACGGAAGCCTTTTTCGGCGGTTACCTTTGTGTCAAATATACTTTTAACGTCGATGAGAACCTTTTCGCCGTCACGGTACATGGATTCGAGCTGTTGCGTTGTGAGCTCTCTGTAATCCTCGTGGGCTACTGCGACGATAACGCAATCGACGTCCTTGATATCGGAAATGTCGGTGAGTGAAATTGAATACATATCGAAAACCTCGTCGGGATCGGCATACGGATCGGTAACGATGGGAGTTACACCGTAGGACGAGAGGCATTTTATGATGTCGGTAACCTTGGAATTACGGATGTCGGCACAGTTTTCTTTAAAGGTGAGTCCGAGAACGGCAACCCGGGAGCCCCTGATCTGCTTGCCCGAGAGATTCATTTCGCGGATGGCACACTGAGCCACAAAATCACCCATGCTGTCGTTGACCTCACGTCCCGAGAGGATGATACGGCTGTGATAACCGAGCTTTTCCGCCTTGTAGATGAAATAGTACGGATCGACACCGATGCAGTGACCGCCGACGAGTCCCGGGGTAAAGCCGAGAGCGTTCCACTTCGTGTTCATGCCTTCGACGACTTCGGCAGTGTCGATACCCATTCTGTCAAAGACCATGGCAAGCTCATTCATGAACGCAATGTTGATGTCACGCTGACTGTTTTCGGCAACCTTGATCGCTTCGGCAGTCTTGATATCGGAAACGGGGTGAGTACCCGCCCTGATGACAAGCTCATACACCTCTCTGACATCGCGAAGAGCATCGCCGTCGGTGGCGGAAACGATTTTTTTGATATTTGTGAGAGTGTGAACCTTGTCGGAAGGATTGATTCTCTCGGGGGAATAGCCGACCTTGAAATCCTCACCGCAACGAAGTCCCGACACCTTTTCGAGAACGGGAATACATATGTCGGCGGTAACACCGGGATAAACGGTCGATTCGTAGACGACGAGAGAGCCTTTTGTGAGATTTCTTCCGACGATTTCACTTGCACTGAGAACGGGTGAAAGATCGGGAGTCTTGTCCTGATTTATGGGAGTGGGAACGGCGACGATGATGAATTTTGCTTCGCGAAGACGTGTTTCATCGCTTGTGAAATCAACCGTTGTATGCGCAACGGCACCGTTGCCGACCTCCCCCGTGGGATCCTTGCCCGAAAGGTAAAGCTCAACCTTTTTCTTGTTAAGATCAAAACCGATAACATCGGTCATTTTGGCAAATTCGAGCGCAAGAGGCATTCCGACATAGCCGAGTCCGACTACGGCAAGTTTTTCTGTTCTGCCAAGAAGAGCTTCTCTGTGATTCATTGAAGTAGGTCCTTTCCCTTCGTTCACAAATTGTGAAACGAGTAAAATTTATTTGAGAACGGGCTTGATTTTGCCGTCGGCAAGCCAGTATTTTTTGTAGTAGCTGTTGTTCGCAAAGGTATCGGAGATGTCGAGCATTTTTCCGTAAAGCTCACGCTTCATACGGCTTCTGATTTCATCGTATTCCCTTAAAGGAGAAAGATTATTCTCGTGACGCGGATCCGAAATGCAGTCGAAAAGATATTCGGCACCGTTCTTTTTCGTGATAACGTAGGTGAAGTCTTCCGAACGAAGACCTCTCCATTCCGAGCCGTCCTTGAAAATATCGACGGGACCTGTTCCGACGAGCATTACGCTGTCGTTTGACGAAACGGAAGAAAGGAGATTTTTTGCCTTTCCGGGAATCCCGATGGGAGCGGGCACGGAAAGCACGGCGAGAAGAGAAGGCATGATATCCTCTGTTCCGACAAGCGTGGAAACGACGGAATTCCGGGATTCACCGCAAGACATGATAAACGGAACGTTTACCGAAAATTCCGAGTAGGCGGTTTCCCTTTTGCCGATAAGCGTGCCGTGCGACGAAGTCACAACGGTGACGGTGTTTTCTCTGTCGGAAAACAGCGGTGACAGCTCACCGTCGAGAATACTTACTGCCGAGTCATAGCCGACCTTTTTGCCGACGGGCAGATCAACATTGATAAAAACCGCAAACGGAGAGTCACTCTCCTCGAAGCGCGATACCGTTTCATTGAAAATCTTGACAACGGCAGAAGCTTCGCTTTCGTCTACCGGCTGTTTATCGTCGGTATCAAAGCAGCAGAAGGTTTTGCCCTTCGAGTGCCCGAAGGTAACGAAAATATCGTCGAAGCCCATGCGAAAGCGTCCTTTCGGAACAAAGACGCGGTTTCCGTACAAGGGCCAGTTACCGATAAAAGCGGTCATGTACCCGTTGTCCGTCAGCGCCTTCGGAAAGGTGTCATGATCGGGATGAATCCGAAGACCGTTCCGAAAAGCTCCCGTCGCCGTAAAGGCTTTACCCGTGATGAGCGTGGCAAAGTAAGATTCTTCAATCGGGTGATTGGAGATAACACCGGAAAGAGAAACGGCATTTTGCGAAAAAGCATAAAGATTTTTCATTTTTTCTTCGGTGACGGAGTCAATGCGAAGACCGTTGATGCAGATGTAAACAAGGTTTTTCATTTTTGTACCTCCGAATTTCTATATAATAACGTATACCATAAATTGATTATTGTCAAGTTTACTTGAGAATTTATGACTAAACTGTTAATTTTTGAGGAAATACTTGCAATTTTTTCCGTTTGGAGTTACACTGTATTAGCACTCGGAAGTTGTGAGTGCTAAAATCAAAGACCAAGGTGATAATATGCGTACCAAACAGTTCAAGGCGGAATCGAAAAAACTTCTCGACATGATGATAAACTCCATTTACACGCACAAGGAGATATTTCTTCGTGAGCTTATTTCCAACGCGAGTGATGCAATGGACAAGCTGTATTACAGATCTCTGACCGACGGGATCAGCGGACTGTCGAGAAATGATTTGAAGATAAGGATCGACATAGATAAGGACGAGAGAACACTGACGATCAGCGACAACGGATGCGGAATGACGCTTTCCGAGCTTGAAAGCAACCTCGGAACCATTGCGAAAAGCGGATCTTTGGAATTCAAGAGAGAGAACGAGAAGCAGGATGACGTTGACATTATCGGACAGTTCGGAGTCGGATTTTATTCGGCGTTCATGGTCAGTGACTGTGTAACGGTAAAAAGCCGTGCATATCTCTCCGACGAAGCGTGGTGCTGGAAGTCGAAGGGTGCCGAGGGCTACACGGTGGAGCCGTGCGAAAAGGACGGTCACGGCACGGTGATAACGCTTCACATCAAGGAGGATACGGACACGGAGGATTACTCCGTTTATCTTGAAACCTATACGATTTCGTCGATAGTCAAGAAGTATTCCGACTATATACGATATCCCATCGAAACGGATGTCAGGACGAAGCGTCTTAAAGAGGGCAGCGAGAACGAATACGAGGACGTAACGGAAACGAGAGTTCTCAACAGCATGGTGCCCATCTGGAAAAAGAACAAAAACGAGATTGAAGCGGACGAATACAATTCGTTCTACACGGAAAAATTCTATGATTACGAAGCACCTGCCAGAGTTATACACAGCAAGGTGGAGGGCAACGTAACTTACAGCGCACTTTTGTATGTTCCGTCACATGCGCCGTTTGATTATTATTCCAAGGAATTCGAAAAGGGACTTCAGCTTTACAGCAGCGGAGTAATGATTATGGAGAAGTGTTCCGATCTGCTTCCCGATTATTACAGCTTCGTAAGAGGTCTTGTGGACAGCGAAGACCTTTCTCTTAACATTTCGAGAGAGATGCTTCAGCATGATATGCAGCTCAGGGTTATCGCAAAGAGCCTTGAGAAAAAGATAAAGTCGGAGCTTTTGAAGCTTCAGTCGGACGACCGTGAAGCGTACGAAAAGTTTTACTCCGCATTCGGAACACAGCTTAAATACGGAGTATATGAGGGCTACGGAGCAAACAAGGATGCACTCAAAGAGCTGCTTATGTTCGTATCCTCCGACGGAAAGAAGATGACGACGCTTTCCGAATACGTGTCGAGAATGAAAGAGGGACAGAACGACATCTATTACGCTTGCGGAGAAACGGCGGACAAGATCGATATGCTTCCGCAGACGGAGCTTTTGAAGGATAAGGGATACGAAATCCTCTACATGACCGATAACGTCGATGAATTTGCGATAAAGATGCTCATGGAGTTTGACGGAAAGAAGTTCAAGAACATCTGCACCGACTCACTCGATATCGGCACTCAGGAGGAAAAGGACAGGCTCAGAGAAAAGAACGAGAATGCAAAAGATGTCCTCACCCTGATGAAGGAAGCGATCGGCGAAGAAATCAGTGCGGTCAGATTTACGGACAAGCTGAAGAATCACCCCGTATGCCTTACGAGCGAGGGAGAGCTTTCCGTCGAGATGGAAAAGGTGCTCAATTCTCTTCCCAACGCAAATTCGGTGAAAGCGACGCTTGTGCTTGAAATCAACGAAAACCATGCGATAAGCGAAAAGCTGTTACAGCTCTACGGAACGGCACCCGAAACGCTGAAGAGCTATGCAAAAATTCTTTACGCCCAGGCAAGACTCGTGGAGGGATTGCCGATAGAAAACCCGACAGAGCTCAGCTCACTCATCTGTGACCTTATGGTATAAATAAAATCGGAGGAATTTGAGGTTCCTCCGATTTTTGTGTTTACATATCCGTCAAGCGGTGATATAATATTTTCCATAAAAAAGAAAGGGAGATAGAGATGAAATACATAGGATTTGTTCTGTTGGCATTGCTTGCAATTGCGGTAATACTTCTTGTTGCGGCGGCCGTTAAGGCGGTTATCATAAAGGCGAAGCCGAATGATGCGAAGCCCGCCATAGCGCCGACTGCCGAGGAGGCCGACGATTATGCGCATAAGCTTTCCGAGATGATAAAGGTGCCGACAATTTCGATGAGGGGCAATGAAGATCTTACGCAGTTTTACAAGCTTCACGAGGTTATGAAAAAGAACTTCCCCCTCGTGTTCGAAAAACTCGAATGTACCGAGATAAAAGGAAACCTTCTTTTTTACTGGAAGGGCAAGGATCGAAGCAGGAAGGGACTTCTTCTTATGGGACATCAGGACGTCGTAACGGCGGATGAGCCCACATGGGAAAGAGAGCCGTTTTCGGGCGAAATCGACGGCGGAAACATTCACGGCAGAGGCGCCATGGACTGCAAGTCGACGGTATTTTCCGAGTTCCAGGCGGTCGAAGAATTGCTTCGTGAGGGCTTTGAGCCTCCTTGCGACATTTACCTTGCAACGGCGGTTGACGAAGAGATCTCGGGCGACGGAGCACCGCTGCTTGTGGATTATCTGAAATCGAAGGGCGTACGTCTTTCCGTTGCCATGGACGAGGGCGGAGCGATTCTCAAGGATGCGCTTCCCACCATGAAGGGCTGGTGTGCCGCAATAGGCGTCATCGAAAAAGGCTACATCGACCTCAAGGTTATCGCAAAGGGCAAGGGCGGACACTCCTCCACGCCGAAGAGCAACACTCCGCTTGCAAGACTTTCGAAGTTCGTCGCCGACGTCGAAAAGGATAAGCCGTTCACGTCGAAGATTTCGGGCCCCGTCTACGCCATGCTTGACAGTGCGGCGCCGATGCTCGGATTCCCGCTTCGCATGGTACTCGGCAACATGTGGCTGTTCAGGGGACTGCTTACGAGGGTGCTTCCCGTTGTTTCGCCGATGTGCAACGCTTTCGTCAGAACAACCTTCTGCTTTACAATGGCGGAAGGCTCTCACAGTCCCAACGTCATTCCGTCGGAAGCCTACGTCATGTGCAATCTCCGTCCTTCACCGCACCAGAATGCCGAAGAATCACTGAAAGTTCTTAAAAAATATGCCGACAAGTACGATCTTGAATTCGAGGTGGTACATTCGAGAGATGCTTCGGGCTGTGCCGATTATAACGGCGACGAATACGCCTATCTCGAAAAGTGTCTTAACAGCTGTTATCCCGATGCGGGAGTTATCCCTTACCTCATGACGGGCGGTACGGACTGCCGTCACTACGAGGAAATAGCAGACAACTGCTTCCGCTTCTGCCCCATCAAGATGAGCAACGAACAGCTTTCCGCAATGCACGCGGCAAACGAGAGCATCGGTGTCAGCGAGGTTGCCCACTGTGTAAAATTCTACAAGCACTACATAAAGAATTATTGATTTCTGAGAGGTCCGCGGTATGATAAAGGTTATTATTTCGTATATAATCACCGTAATCAAGGTGATATCCGTGGTTATTGCGGGGGAGGTTTCGCCTTCTCCCGTCGACAACGGAGTAATCGACGTCACGGTAAATCCGATGAACGGCTCAGCGGCTTATTCATTCGTGGCAGAAGAAGGCTCACTTCTTGAAGAGCCGGAAACTCCCGAAAACAGAGGACTTATCTTTAACGGCTGGTACAACGGAAAGGAAGAGTGGGATTTTTCATCCGATACCGTCAGTGAGGATATAACGCTCAGTGCCAAGTGGAAGTTTTCGGAAAGCTTCTGTCTTAACGATCCGAATGCGGGTGTCAGAGCGGAGAATTCCGACATACGTGTGATGTCGTTCAACGTTCTTGCGAGTGACTGGAATAATCATCCGCCGACAGAGGGCAGAGATGATCTTCTTCGCGATGTCGTGTCGAGATATGCGCCCGATGTAATCGGAATGCAGGAGGTCAACGGCGAATGGTACGATTCTCTGAAAAACGAATTCGGACCGTACAGATTCGTCAATGAAAAGAATAATAAAATCCGCGGACACATAAATTATTCGACAATTGCCTACAACACCGAAACGGTTACGCTTCTCAAATACGGACAGAAGGCGTTCACCGTAAACATGAACGAAAACTGCCGTAATCTCATGTGGGCGCTGTTCGAGTGCAAGGACGATCCCTCGAAGAGATTCATGGTAACCTCAACCCACTTCGATCTTACGTCGCAAAGAAGAGTTGCCGAAGCAATTGAAATGACGGGAATACTGAAAATTCTCGAATATGTCTATAAGGTTCCGATGTTCTGCACGGGTGACTACAACATGAGAGAGCCGTCGGACGAATACTACACATTTACCCGTTGCAGCGGCTTCAAAAGCTCAAAATATGCGGCAGCCGAAAGAGGACTCGTTGCATCATCGTCACACCTCGGTGACGGCACGGGGACAGCGGAGGACCTGACGTCGGGCTACTGGAAACTCGGTCCCGAGTCATACAGACAGAAGGAAATAAACACCGTTCACACGATAGACCATATATTTGCATCACCCGATGCCGATATTCTGTATTACGACACGGTAGTCGACGAGGCGGCACTTACGGCATCGGATCACTGCCCGATCTATGTTGATGTCGATCTTGACAAGACCGTTACGGCGGAATAATTATATGCGGTATGCTTCGTTTCGGAGCGTACCGCATTTTGTGCTTTTATACAAAAAATATATTGCTTTTTTGTTGTAAGTGCAACAGTAAAAATTACAAAAGGATTATTTTTCGGCGGTTTTCGTGCAGTTTTTTGAAAGATGTATGATAAAATATGAAATGTGTATGAATTTATTTGTGCGTTTCTTGACTTGAAGTAATATTAGATATATAATTACATAAAATGGAAAAACTTCTTTTGGAGGATTACTGATTTGTTAAAGCTCACTGAAATTGTCAAAAGCTACAAGACGGGCGATACCGCCGTTACGGCGCTCAAAGGCGTCAGTATAGAGTTCCGCAAGAACGAGTTCGTATCGATTCTCGGACCTTCGGGATGCGGTAAAACGACGCTTCTCAACATCATCGGCGGACTCGACAGATACGATTCCGGCGATCTCGAAATTGCGGGCAGATCGACAAAAGAATACAGGGATTCCGACTGGGACGGTTATCGCAACCATTCCATAGGCTTTGTATTTCAGAGCTATAACCTTATTCCTCATCAGTCGATCCTTTCCAACGTCGAGCTTGCGCTGACACTTTCGGGCGTTTCCAAGTCGGAACGCAGAAAACGTGCCAAAGAGGTACTTTGCAAAGTGGGACTCGGTGACCAGCTTCACAAGAAGCCGAATCAGATGTCGGGCGGACAGATGCAGAGAGTCGCCATTGCGAGAGCTCTCGTAAACAATCCCGAGATACTTCTTGCCGATGAGCCGACGGGAGCGCTTGACTCCGAAACGAGCATACAGATCATGGATCTGCTCAAGGAGATTTCGACGGACCGACTTGTCATCATGGTAACTCACAATCCCGAGCTTGCCGATAAGTATTCGACGCGAACGGTAAGACTTCTTGACGGTGCGGTGACGGACGACAGTAATCCGTACGACAGCGAGGCGGAGGCGGAGGACGCTCAGAAGCGTGAAAAGCCGAAAAAGAAGAAGAGAAAGCAGAAAAAAGGCGAACGTACTTCGATGTCGTTCCTGACGGCGTTGTCGCTGAGCACCAACAACCTCATGACGAAGAAGGGACGTACCTTTATGACGTCGTTTGCGGGAAGTATCGGAATTATCGGTATTGCGCTGATACTTTCACTGTCAAACGGATTCCAGCTTTATATAGATTCGATACAGAAGGATGCGCTTTCCAACTATCCGCTTACGATAGAGGGCGAAACGGTCAACATTTCGAGTATGCTCGAATCCATGGCTGCCACCACCACGGCGGAGAAGGATCATGAACTTGATAAGGTGTATTCCAATCCCATTATGAACGATATGATGGGACTTGTATCGGCAGATATCACGACAAACAACCTTAAAGCATTCAAGGCATACATCGAGAGTGACGAATGTAACATTGACGAATACCTTTCGGCGCCGCCTCAGTACAGCTACAAGGTGAATCTCAATATCTACAAGTCGGATGTTGCAAAGAACGGCAGAGTTCAGCTCAATCCCAGCAACGTGCTTACCGACCTCATGGGAAGCTTCGGACTCAACCAGCCTGCCGACGAAAACGCTTCGGGCGGAATATCGTCGATGATGTCGTCGATGAATACGATGAGCGGAGCAAATGTCTGGACGGAGATCATCGACAGCGATGAGCTTCTCTCTTCCCAGTACGATGTCGTAAAGGGGCGTTGGCCCGAAAAGTACGATGAAGTGGTGCTTGTTGTTGACAAAAACAACGAAGTCACGGACTATGCACTTTATGCACTCGGACTTCTTCCGAACGAAGAGCTTATGAATATCATTGCCGCCTCCATGAGCGGTGAAAAGCATGAGCCCGAGGAAAAATCGTTTACATTTGACGAAATTCTCGGCACAACGTTCAGTCTTGTAATTCCCGCCGACTACTATTCGAAGAATCCCGAAACGGGACTGTGGGAAGACATGACGGACGACGATGCCTACATGAACGAGCTTATCGGCTCTGCCGAACAGCTCAAGGTCGTCGGCATCATCCGTCCCGACGAGGAGGCGACGACAACCTCCATAACGGGAACGATAGGATATACGAGTGCCCTCACGGAGTATGTCATAACAGAAACCAACAAGAGGGAAATCGTAAAGGAACAGCTCAAAAATCCCGATATCGACGTATTTACGGGACTTAAATTCAGAGATGTCGAGGAAAAGGAAAAGCTTCAGGAAGAAGCACAGAAGGAAGAAAAACCGACGGCGGAAGCTGTATCGACGGGAGCGCTCAATCCGACGGCGGCGCCTCTTTCGGCGATCAAGACTCCCGAGCTTACGGCGGTTGCCGACACGATGACGGAAGAAGAGGTCTATGCGTATATCGATGCGAATCTTCCCGAGAGCGAGAGAGAAATGATGAAGGGCTTCGTTGAGCTTTTCCTCAAATCATCGAGAAACTCGAGCGAGAAAGAGCAGCTTATCGCTCTTCTCGACGAGATACTTGCAGGCCGCGAAATTGAAGGTATCGGAACTGTTACGGGAGAAAAGGCGTACGGCTTCATCTCGATGATGGGCAAGAGTCAGAAGCTTGCGATGATCTCATCCATCATAAAGGGCGATACGTCACAGCTTGCGGGGCAGGATATTCCGCAGGTGCCCGAGGAACCGCAGACACCCGAAGAGCCCGAAGAGCCCGAGGAACCGCAGATTGTGGCGGCGGATAACTTCGGTGTCAATGCGAATCTTCTCGGAATTGCAGATCTTTCCGATCCGTCGAGAATCAATTTCTATCCCGTCGATTTTGAAGCCAAGGAGTATATAGCCGGTATAATCGAGCAATATAATACCAAGGTGGCATCGGAGGGCAAGGAGGAGTATTCGATAGAATACACCGACTATATCGCGATATTCATGTCGTCGATAACGCTCATCATCAACGTCGTTTCGTATGTTCTGATAGCGTTTGTATCGATTTCGCTTGTGGTATCGTCAATCATGATCGGAATCATCACGTACATTTCCGTACTTGAAAGAACAAAGGAAATCGGTATTCTCCGCTCAATCGGAGCATCGAAGAGAGATATTTCGAGAGTGTTCAATGCAGAAACGCTTATTGTGGGATTGACGTCGGGTGTCATAGGAATTCTGATGACGATACTTCTCAACATTCCGATTAATATGATAATAAAAGCGATTATTGATGTTTCGGATGTTTCGCAGTTACCGCCCGTCGGAGCGGTGGCACTGATAATCATCAGCGTGATACTGACGGTTATCGCGGGACTCATACCGTCGAGATACGCGGCAAAGAAGGATCCCGTTGTGGCACTTCGAACAGAATAATTTTCAGTCAGTCGTCGGCAAGACGGCTGACTTTTTACGAGGGGAAAGAAATGACAAGGGACGAAAAACAGAATAAACTGATGACGGAAACCGCCGTGTCGAGGCTTGTAATCAGACTTTCGATACCGACAACGGTAAGTATGCTTGTAACGGCGGTTTACAACATGGCCGACACGTACTTCGTGTCACAGCTCGGTACGAGTGCAAGCGGAGCTGTCGGAATCGTATTTTCGTTTATGGCGATAATACAGGCGGTGGGCTTTACTCTCGGTATGGGCGCAGGAAGTCTGATATCGAGAAAACTCGGTGAAAAAGACAAAAAGAGTGCAGACGCTTATTCGGCATCGGCATTTTATGCGGCACTCGTCATCGGTGCTTTGATATCGCTGTTCGGAAATCTTTTTATCGAGGGACTCATGAGCCTTCTCGGTGCAACGCAGACAATACTTCCGTTCGCCGTGGACTACGGAAGATATATCATCTGGGGAACACCCGTAATGTGTGCGTCGTTTGTGCTCAACAACACCTTGCGATCGGAAGGAAAGTCGGCACTGTCGATGATAGGACTGGGACTCGGCGGATTACTGAATATCGCACTCGATCCGCTTTTGATATTCTACTTTGACCTCGGAACGGCAGGTGCCGCAATAGCTACACTTGTAAGTCAGATCGTAAGCTTTTTGGTGCTTCTTTCGATGTTCGTGTTCAAAAAGAGCATAACGAGTCTGAGTCCGCGCAATATATCGCTTAAACCGAGAGTTTACCTCGACATACTTGAAACGGGACTTCCTTCATTTTGCAGACAGGCACTTGCAAGCACGGCATCGGTGCTTCTTAACAGAAGTGCGGCGGTTTACGGAGATCCCGCGGTAGCGGCAATGTCGATAGTCGGCAAGGTGTCGATGTTCGTTCTCAGCGTAACACTCGGCATAGGACAGGGCTTTACTCCCGTAGCAGGCTATAACTACGGTGCGAAAAAGTTCCAGAGAGTCCGCGATGCGTTTAAGTTTACTCTGATAACAAGTACCGTTGCGATGACCGTACTCGGAATACTTGTGTTTTTGTTCAGTTCGGATATTATGACTCTTTTCAGGGCGAGCGACGGTGAAGTGATTTCGATAGGAACACTTGCCATGAGATGTCAGTGCATTTCAATGCCGTTGCAGACGTTTGTTGTTCTGACCAACATGATACATCAGGGACTCGGAAAGTCGAAGGAAGCAACCTTCCTTTCGGTCTGTCGGCAGGGAATATTCTTTATACCGCTGATACTGTTTCTTCCGAAATTTATAGGGCTTACGGGTGTCCAGATAAGTCAGGGAATTGCAGATTTTCTCACGTTCTTTTCGAGCGTGCCGTTTGCGGTCGTGTTTTTCAGAAAGCTCAGAAAAGAAGAAAACGAATACGGAAAACAGAATACCCGATAGTATGAAAGGACCTGCACCGTTAACCGATGCGGTCCTTTTTCATCGCGAAACCGAAAGTCGGCAGTCGCCCTTCTCTGTTGAGAGCGACGAAGAATCTGTGCCGGATTTTGGTGTTTTCTTCTGAATTTGCTTACTTATTTTTAACAATTAATACTAAAAGTCTGCACTCACCCAACAGCCTCCACAGTGTAAGGGGAGGTGGCAAAACGAAGTTTTGACGGAGGGGTTGACAGTAAAATTCATATTAATTTTAGTTCAATAGCAATCCGTCAGTCAAACGTAAACGTTTGCCAGCTCCCTTTACACAAGGGAGCCGTATAGTTTGTGCTGATTTTTGGTGTTTTTTTCTGAATCTGCTTGTTTGTTTTTGCTATTAATGCCCAAAGTCAGCAGT
>JAZSPN010000034.1:0-2754 GCA_045537495.1 Acutalibacteraceae bacterium | reverse complement strand
AAAAAGATTTCCGAAAAATACAGCAGAAAAAAAGCATAAGGCATATAAAAGAGGCTGCAAAAAAACTTTCGTTTTTTTGCAGCCTCTTTTAAGGGGATAGGAAAAAAGATGAAGAACGGACAAAGGTACGCCGAGTGGCGAAGTTTGTTCGTAGTATAAAACAAAAAATTTTACAATAATGATTCTGAGCAATTTTATGGGGTTCTACAGGTTTTAGATCTGCAGAACCCCTTCGCTATATGGTTTTATACGTCTTCGCTTTTTTACATTCCCTTTTATCTACCGTATTATACCCAGCCTTTTTTATACATGAAGAGTGCGCCGCCGACGGAAGCCACAATGCCGACAAAGAGCAATGTGCTTGCACCCATAGCGGGGGCAAATATAAGCACGATAATCATAACGATAATCGGGAAGAAAGAAATTCTCCAGTGCTTGATAAAGTAGCCTGCACCGAGTGCACCGAAAAGTGCGGGAAGCACCTGTGCGAACGCGGGTTTAAGAAGAGCATTCTCCGTAAACGCCTGAAGGAAGGGAGCAAACGCAATAATTCCGATCGCAAGCACCGCCGTCGTAACAATTGCAGAAGTGGCAATCGCGATTGTCGAAACAACCTCGCCCTCTTCCGAGTTCGCCTTGACATCGGCCCCCTCCATCGCGTTGATGGCACAGGGAAGCTTGAGGTTTGCGATATTACCCGTAACGAACGACAGATATGTACCGCCTGCTCCGAGCATGGGCGTATAAACAATAACTTCTACGACGGCAACCGTCCAGTAGGTCGGGATAAGCTTGAGAAGTCCCTGCAAAATTCCGTTAACGGACGGAAAAACATCGAGATAAAGACAGATGGCAATCGGGAACATGAGAAGCACACAAAGTGCGGTCACCGATGAGATTCTGCCCCATGAATGGACACGGTCGATATACGATTTGTTAATATTCTTTGTCATTTTAACCCCTCCATTCAAGCATCGCAATGTCTTCGGGAAGAACATTGAAGAATACAATTGCGGCAATCATTGCGATAATCATACCGATCGGCATGACAAACGGTTCAAGCCACGTAAGCTTCAACTTCTTGGCAAGAATCTCCATTGCGATTGAAACCACAATTGCCACGACAAGCGTAATGATCGAAAGAACACCTGCACCGTCGCCGAACGTTTCGGGTTTACCTGCACCGATAATTGCACGTGCGATAAACGCACCGATAAGACCGATAAAGATGGCGGGCGTTGCAAGATTGTTGATGAATCCGCCGAGTCCCTTCTTTTTCTTCTTTTCCGAAGGAGCGTTCTCCTCCGACTTCTCCGAAGCTTTTTCGCCTTCGTCTTTACCTGCGGAGATAAACTTTTTGTGAATGGGCTTCGCAATAAACGGAAGAATCACGAGTGAAAAGCATATACCGAGAGTCATAACCCATGCAACTCCCGCATAAACCGCGGGATCCGTAACGGGGACCGCCATACCGCCCTGATGTCCCATAGCTTCCATCGCCGCTTCGGCAGCCGTTGTTTCATACATCAGGTTACCGAGAACGGAAAGACGTACCCACGGAATTACAAGACCGAGTGCGGGTGCCAGTGCAATTACCGTTGCCAGAACGGAAAGTGCCGAAGGCACGGTAAAAAGCGCACTTGATGACACGACGTTACGAAGCTTTCTTTTGTCAATTCCAAGCTCTTTACCGCGTTTCCATGCCTTGACAAGGAAGAAAACGGACTGCGCAAGGATGAACAGAATGACCGCCGCCGCAAATACGTACAGCATGGGATCGTTAACATTGAACATAAAATCACCATTCCTTGTGTTTTGTTTGCAAAACTATGATATATTAAATCGTCGTCGGTGTCAACAAAAAACGACTATATCGGAAAGAAAATGCCGGATGCTCACAAAGAACATCCGGCTGATTAATGTTAATTATTTGTAAAGAGGACCGTAAGCTGCACAAGCACGGTAATCCTGACCTTCTTTATCCATGCCGAAAGCATTCCAGCAAGCGGGACGGAAAATTTCCTCTTCGGGAACGTTGTGAAGAGATACGGGAATACGAAGCATTGAGCAAAGTGTAATGATATCTGCACCGATGTGACCGTATGAGATAGCACCGTGGTTTGCGCCCCAGTTATTCATAAGATCATAAGCGGACTTGAAAGCACCTTCGCCTGTGCAACGCGGTGTAAACCATGTGCAGGGCCATGTGTAGTCTGTTCTCTTCCAGATTGTGTCCGAAACTTCATCGGGAAGTGCAACAGTCCAACCTTCGGCAATCTGTACAACGGGACCGAGTCCCTTGACAAGGTTGAGTCTTATCATTGTAGCGGGCATCTCACTTCTCGTAAGGAAGCGTGAGGAGTATCCGCCGCCACGGAAGTAACCGTTATCGGCTGCATTCCACGTTGTAGCTTCGAGAATCTTTTTCTGATCTTCTTCTGTAACATTGTACCACTCTTTGATGATACCGTTGCCGTTTTCATCCTTGGCTTCACCGCAAGCGTCAAGACAGCAAGCGCCTGAGTTGATAAGGTGAATGAAGCCGTCAGCATCCTTTGCCTTGCCTTCGATATCGTAGCCTGTTACTCTCTTGACCGAATCGCCGCTCCAGTATGTACGAACGTCGGCAAACATCTGGGGTCTGTTGGTGAGAAGTTTCATAAAGAGCATACCGATGCCGTTAAGAACGTCATTTTCTGTTGCAAGGATATAAGGCTCTCTTGCGCCTTCCCAGTCAACGGATGAGTTGAGGAG
>JAZSPN010000137.1:0-4031 GCA_045537495.1 Acutalibacteraceae bacterium | reverse complement strand
AGTGCCTTGTCGTTATTATATTGTTCTTTAAGTTTTGCTTCCTCTTTGCGTTTTTGCGCATCAAGACGCTGTTGTTCGTCTTTGGCTTGATTTTCTGCAGTAATATTTCCCAATCTCTCGTATCTTTCGTGTTCTTCGCCGACAGAAAATTCAATTGCATTTTTGTAATTCTGAGAATGTTTGACAGATTGACGGAGATTCTTTATCTCTTCGTCGGTGCTTAATCCGAACTCACAGCACATCTTTCCCCAATATGCAAAGGCATTATGAGGATCGATATCGAGCACACGGTCAAAATATTTGTCGGCATTTCGGAAATCTCCGTCGGAAAGCATTATTCTTGCCCTTTCAGAGAGAGATTCGACGGTTGCCGTTCCTTCTACAACGACGGTGCCTCTGTGTTCGTGAATGATTTTGTCCTGAACGATTTTAGTGCCGCAATAACTGCAAAAACCGAATTCACGGCTTGAATCAAGCTCTATATCGGCACTGCAGGAAGGACATTTAACAGCGGTAAATCCCATGGTAATCACCCATTCTTACAAAATATTATGCAATGCAAAACAAAAACCTGCAAACCTTCAAAACGGTTCACAGGTTTATCTGGTGGACGATAACGGACTTGAACCGCTGACCCTTCGCACGTCAAGCGAATGCTCTTCCAGCTGAGCTAATCGTCCACAACATTCCTTACGGAACGTATAGTATTATATACTATATATCTGAAAAAAGCAAGTCTTTTTTGAAATTTTTTGAAAATTATTTTATGGCGAAAATTGTATCAAGAATCAATGCGGAAATAACGGCGGGTACACCGAATAAAGAGCTTGCACAAAGGGTATAGCCGTTGACGGCAACGGTAACTCCTGTCAGTGCACCGATAACGTTGACGGCGAAAAGCGCGGTAATGCCCTGAATAGCCGAAGAAAACAGACATCGGAAAAATTTTTTTGATTTAATCATGGCGAAAATTACTGACAATACGGATACGCAAACGAAAGCTATGACGGTTACACGGAAAAAAGTCGGCATTTTCTGCACCTCCGAAATATTTATTATTAAATAATATAGATTTTATCGGACAAATATGATAAAATAGGATATATAAAATGATGTAATATGAAAAGAGGAACGATAATGAAACCTGTAAAAATCAATCCTGCAATTTCTTCTACAATATGGGGCGGTCGCCGACTTATAGAGGAATACGGTGTTGTTACCGATAAAGAAAATGCTGCCGAGGCATGGGTGCTTTCATGTCACCCCAACGGAAGCGGAACGGTGGCCTTCGGCGAATACGAAGGAAAGACACTCCGCGAGATTTATGAAGCCGACAGAAGCATATGCGGCAAAAGAGGTGAAAACTTCAAGGAATTTCCTATTCTCATAAAGTTTATTGATGCGCTTGATAACCTTTCCATCCAAGTGCATCCCGACGAAGAGTATGCGCGTAAGGTGGAAAACGGAGCAGGTAAGACGGAATGTTGGTATATTCTTGACTGTGAAGAAGGCGCCGAGCTCATTATGGGCTTTAAGGATAAGATTGACAAGGACACCTTCCGCAAGGCCATTGAAGAGAATACGCTCACCGATTATGTCGAGAGCTACAAGGTGAAGAAGGGCGACTTCTTCTTTATTGAGGCAGGAACAGTTCATGCTATCTGCAAGGGGGTTTTGCTTGCGGAGGTACAGCAGAATTCCGACACGACATACAGAGTTTACGATTACGGCAGAGTCGGAAAGGACGGTAAGCCCAGAGAGCTTCATATAGAAAAGGCGATTGATGTAACGAATACCGTGCCTTACGAGGCATATGAGCCTTCAAATGAGGATAAGGCGAAATACGACAACGAAAAGAGAAGGCTTCTTGCCTGTTGTGATCTGTTTTCGGTGTGCACTGTTGAATGCGGTGGAGATTACACGTCTTTGAGTGACGAAAACAGCTTTGTATCGCTTCTTGTTTTGACGGGCGAAGGTGAATTCGTTTGCGGTGAAACAAAGTTCTCTGTTAAAAAGGGCGAGAGCGTCTTTGTTCCTGCAAATGCCGGAGAATTCACCTTGAACGGCAAGATGGAAATATTGGAAACACGCATTTAAGAAAGGAGTACAAAATGAAAAAGTTAATAGGTTTTATTCTGGTAATTGCAATTGCCGTGGGCGGATATTTTGCGTACACCACGTACTTTTCACCCGAAGCGACAGCAGAAAGAAATCTCATGGGCGAATGGGTAGGAAGCTATGAGATCGGCAGTATCGTGTTTGAAGAAGAGGGCGTAATAAAGCTGAAAGTCGGAAATATCTCGACAGACGGATCATACACTGCCGATTATGAAACGGGAAAGATTTCGTTTACATATTCGATTCTCGGATTTTCATACGAAAAGGAGTATGATTTCGAAGTGACGGAAACTTCGTTGACACTTACCGATAACAAGTTGGACATTACGCTGAACTACACAAAGGTCGTCGAAGAGTAAAAAACAGAGGCTGTAAAAAACGAAAGTTTTTTACAGCCCCTTTAATTTTGTATCAGATAAAGAAGAATAATGCGCCGATGGAAGAAAGTGCAAGAAGAGAAATTCCCGTAAATAACGAGAGCATGAATCCGTTAATACCTACCCAGCTCCAGAAGGAAGCCTGAACGATGGTGTGGTTGGCGGCTTCGGAAATGTTCTGCCACTGGATAAAAACATCGTTGCCTTCAACATAGAACGTGTCGTCTTTGAGATTCTTTTCGGAGCTTACACGCTTGAATCCGCAATCGACAAGACCTTCGGTAAAGAGCTTTGTCATTTCGGCATCCTTCATGGTGATACGTGTGACGGAACGAAGCTCATCACACGGAGTAGTGTCGCGAAGATGACCGGGAACGAAGCCCGTGCACCACCAGTACTTGCCGTATTCTCTGGTGAATTCGTGATCGTAGATGCCGTCGGTATTAAGACGGTAAAGAGAGGATTCCATGGAAAGGTAATTGTCCTCGGAAGCGGCGGCATAATGGGAGTATTTAGTGGCGGATTCACTGCCTTCCTTCTTTGTGTAGACACCGACTTCGTTGCCGTAGAATACAAATCCGTACTGACCTTTCCAGAGCTGAATCATCCAGTCGAGGCCCTCGTAGGTGAAGAATACACGGACGAAGTCGTATTCGAGATAGAATAAGGAGGCAAGTCTGTCATACATGAAGTTGAAACCGAAGGGCTTCTGCCAGCAATCCTTATCGTTGGTGTAGTAGTAGTCGCCTTTGTATTCGTACATGTAGCTGAGAATCTGATGCTTGCTGAGTAGATCGCGCCAGAAGCGTTTTTTGTTTGTAACAAAAAGGGTGATATCGTCCGACTTTTCACTGTCGTCGGATTTTGCGAATATCTTGACTTCGCCGACGCTTACACCGGTTACGACACCGTTGGAGTCAACTGTGGCTACGGAATTATCGGAAGAGGACCAAGTAACGGTTTCTTCGATGTTTACGGTGAGTGTAAGCTTTTCTTTAATCTGAAGTGTTTCGGACGGTGAAGAAATTTCCATTATAACGGCCTCGGTCGAAGGCTCTTCGGGATTTTCTTCGGCAAATACAGCGAAACAGTCAAGCGAGAGAATAAGGAAAGCGACGAGGAAAGCAATTGTACGCTTTGCGGTTTTCATAAAACTCCTCCTTTTAAACTATACATATTAATATTACCATATTATCCCGAAAATGTCAAATAACCCGCTGTAAGATCGGAAAAACCGTATACAGCGGGTTGATTTTATAAAGAAAAGAGTTTTTCGGCATTGAGTTTTGTGGCGGTCAGAATTTCTTCGGCAGTGCAATTTCTTGCGTCTGCTATGGCTTTTGCCACATATGCAATCATGGAAGAATCGCAACGCTTGCCACGGAAGGGCACGGGTGCCATGTAGGGACAGTCCGTTTCGAGGAGAAGTCTGTCGATGGGGACATATGAAGCGACTTCAAGCGCTTTTCTTGCATTTTTGAAGGTGACGACTCCGCCGAGTCCGATGTACATTCCGAGAGCTATGACTTCTCTTGC
>JAZSPN010000142.1:0-26738 GCA_045537495.1 Acutalibacteraceae bacterium | reverse complement strand
AACAGCAAGATCTCCCATAGCTTCATCAATAAAGCGTCTATGTATATAACCTTTTATATATCGATCTTGATATCGGTAGCATTTATCCCTTTCGTTCCAACCGGTATGATTATATCCACCTTTCATGACAGCATATATGTTTTTAATGTGCCGCATTGTGTACGCTTTTAAAGGTAAAATGATATGTTTTGACAATGTTTTCATTGAATCCGTAAAGAGCGGAACGAATCTGAGGATAAAAATATTGATACTCGGCATAGTAAGAAATTTCGTTTTCAAGAATATTGAAACTGTTTTCGTCTTCCGGGTCATAGCAAGTCCAGTGAGGGTTTTTTTCAAAAATATCGGTAAAGCTTTCAAAGGTTTTTGCCGTATTGCTGGCATCTTTCCAGACCAAAGGCAAAATATAGGTGTGATAGCTGTAAACATTGCTCAAGGTTATTACCTCCTAAAATACAGTTTATTGACAATTTAAATTAATTTGAAATAATTTTAGCACGATTTATGTTGAAAATCAACAAATTTTGTACTATTAGAATAAAACTTTAACAAAAGCAAAAGTATTTTTTCTTGACTACTTTGTGATTTCTGTAGAAATCCTTCGTAAAAGGATGAATAAAAAATCCGTAAAACAGATATTCTTTCCTATAGTCAGTTAATTGTTTACAAGCAGGTATTCCGTGTCGGAATTACATGTTCAACGAAGCGTAGGTTGCAGATTTTGCAGTTGTAAATTATAATAGCGGTAAAGGAGAATGAATATGGATAATTATATAACAGGTGCAACTATTAAGCGCTTACGTGAATCAAAGGGAATAACACAGACTCAGCTTGCCGAACAGATAGGTGTCGGAAGTAAGGCCGTTTCGAAATGGGAAACTGCAAAAGGTTTGCCGGATATCACGCTGATTGAGCCTCTTGCGAAGGCGCTTCGTGTTTCGGTCATGGAGCTTATGTCGGGCGATACGGTGATCAACAAAAACATTTCGTCAAATATGCTGCGTTCAAAATTCTGCGTCTGCCCCGTATGCGGTAATATTATCCGTACGACGGGTGATGCGGTGATAAGCTGTTGCGGAATTACCTTACCGCCGCTTGAAGCGGAAGAAGTTGACGTGTTACACGAAATTACCGTTGAAAAAGTTGAGGATGAACATTTTATTACGGTTAAGCATGAAATGACAAAAACACATTTTATTTCATTTATAGCCTATCTCACAACGGACAGAGTTCAGTTCGTCAAATTCTATCCCGAAGGTAATGCGGAAACCCGATTTCAGCTTCGCGGCAGAGGATATCTGTATATCTTCTGTAACAAACACGGACTGATGAAAAAGAAAATATAACAAAAATATCTGACCGATCGCACATCGGTCGATTATACGAACAGAGGTAGTATATGGGCGAAGAAAAAATCATAGAAAATTTGCTTATAAAATACAAAGATAATGAAGATGCGACGGAAACCATACTCAGAGCAAGAAAAGATCTCGAATATATAAGAAGCAGAAACGAAGGACAAACACCCGAACAATATATCAGAGCGTTGGAAGGTGTCTTGGAAATGTGGTTTTAATATAAAGCCGTATAAAATAAAAAAGTGTTCATCACCTGAATCCGTGATGAACACTCTAAATGGCTGTTACGAACCATTATGATGCCATGTTGTTTTTTGAAAAAGCAGGTTTTTGTGCTTTTTCAAAATATTTTTTCTGTTTATTATTATCTGTTTGCAACAAAACGGTTGTATAACTTATGTATTCCAAACTTCCAGCAAAGGAGCATTCCTACGATAGCACCCACTCCTGCTTGCAAAATCTGATACGGCAGTTTAAGAATCGCATATTCCGGTGTGCTGTATATGAACGCTCTTCCAAGTGAATAACCGACCACCATAATCACTGCACCGACAGTCACACCGATACCCGATGAAATAATGGGATGCTTTTTCATAACATAGTGAGAAAACAGCGAAATTACTACAGCTTGCAGACCATGGGTTACAAGTGATACAAACATCGGAAGCGGATAGAAAAACAGATCCCCAAGGAACGCTCCCACACCACCAACCATAAAGGCGGCAAACGGATCAAGGATGATGGCTGCTGTACATATAATAATGTCGTTCATATACAAATGTCCGCCGGGGACAGGAACCCCGAAGGAGCTCATTGCCACATTCAGTGCCATAAAGAGTGCTGTTGTGCACAACCAGACCGTTGTCCTTTTGTTTGATTGATTTTCTCTCATTTCACAAATCTCCTATTGATTGATTTATAAAGATAGTATATAATAAGTCTGGTCATGTTAAAATAGTCAGAAAGAGAGATTTTTATATAACCAGATGAAATATTTTATTCAAAAATCCGGTAAGACTCCCGCATATCTGCAACTTTATAAGATGGTTCGAGAGGATATCGTAAATCAAATATACCCGTATAACAGCAAGTTACCTTCAAAAAGAATATTATCAGAGGAAATCGGTGTTAGTACGGTAACCGTTGAACACGCTTATGCTTTACTCTGTGACGAGGGTTACATAGAAGCACGGGAGAGAAGCGGATATATTGTGATATTCCGTACGGACGATGGCTTTGCATCTTCTTCAAAAGCCGAACACGGTCATATTATTCCGTCGACGCATCACACGGGAACGACAACAGAATTTCCTTTTTCTGTTCTTGCTAAGACGATGCGATTCATTATAAGCAATATGGGTGAATCCATTCTCGACCGCTCTCCAAATTCGGGTACCATTGAACTTAGGGAGTCGATACGGAGATATCTTGCCAAAACCCGAGGTATTACCGCCGACATCGAACAGATTGTTATCGGCTCCGGCTCTGAATATCTGTACAGTCTGATTGTGGAACTGCTTGGCAGAAACAAAATTTTTGCTATTGAGTATCCTTCATATAAAAAGATTGAGCAGGTCTATCGTGCGGTCGATGTTCAGCTTGAAAAGCTCCCTCTCGGTCCTGACGGTATTGACAGTGCATCGCTTCGTGCTTGCAAGGCAGACGTTTTACATATTTCTCCATACAGAAGCTATCCCAGCGGAGTAACCGCTTCAGCATCCAAACGTCACGAATATTTACACTGGGCAGGACAAGGTGAAAGATTTATTGTAGAGGATGATTTCGAATCGGAATTTTCGCTTTCCAAAAAAGCAGAAGAAACATTATTCTCTCACACTTCAGACAACAATGTAATTTACATGAATACCTTTTCAATGACCATCTCTCCATCATTCCGTGTTGGATATATGGTGCTGCCTGAATGTTTAGTAAAAACATTCAAGGAGCAACTCGGTTTTTACTCATGCACCGTCCCGACTTACATTCAGTTTGTGCTATCTGAACTTATCTCAAACGGTGATTTTGAAAGGCACATCAACCGTGTCAGACGGGCAAAGCGAAAAGAGAATTTATCTAATCGATAAAGGTATCTCAAAAGCAACACCCAAATCCTTCCGTTGATGATTTATAGATCAATAAATGAAAAAGGCAGACTTAGCGAAATATAATTGCTAAATCTGCCTCACTGACTTCGATGGTTTAAATCCACATTGCAAGTCGTGCATCAATTAAAATGCAACTTAAAATTTTAGATAAAAAATAAGAAAAACCCTGAAAAATCAAGGCTTTTCGGCGCGGTATTTCTGACCGCAATACTTGGTGGACCTGAAGAGATTCGAACTCTCGACCTCTCGGATGCGAACCGAACGCTCTCCCAACTGAGCTACAGGCCCATTTGTCTCGGTATCTTATTATAGAATGCAATGACTGTTTTGTCAAGAAAAAAATGATTTTCATTTTTTATTTAAAAAAACTTGCAATTCTTAATAATATATATTATAATACATAGGTATATAAACTCTACTTGCAGGGCAATGCTTTATTTGGGTCATGTGGCGTGTGGGTCCTGTGCGACGGGGCGCTGTGAACCATGTCAGGCGGGGAACCGAGCAGCATTAAGCGGTTTGCACCGTGCGCCACAGTCCGCCTACCGCCATATGACCGAAATCAAGGGTTGTTCTGTTTTTTTATACGGAGGTTTTATTGTGTACCGTGCACTTTACAGAAAATGGCGTCCGCTGAGCTTCAGCGATGTAACCGGGCAACCTCATGTAACAGATACCTTAACGCATGAAGTTTCCACCGGTAAGCTTTCTCATGCCTATCTTTTCACCGGTTCACGCGGAACAGGCAAAACTACCTGCGCAAAGATACTTTCAAAGGCCGTTAACTGTCTTTCTCCGGTAAACGGAAATCCGTGTAATGAATGCGAAATCTGTAAAGGTATCGACTCCGGTGCGGTTCTTGATGTTATCGAAATCGACGCTGCAAGCAACAACGGTGTTGATAATATCCGCGATCTTCGCGAAGAAGCATCTTTTACTCCCGTAAAAGCAAAATACCGAGTATATATCATCGACGAAGTTCATATGCTTTCTATCGGTGCATTCAATGCTCTTTTAAAAATACTCGAAGAGCCTCCTTCATACGTAATTTTTATTCTGGCAACAACCGAGGTTCACAAGCTTCCTGCAACCATACTTTCAAGATGTCAAAGATTCGACTTCCATCATATTCCTCCCGAGGATATTTCAAAACGTCTTATGTACGTTGCAAAGGAGGAGAATCTCAACCTTTCCCTTGAAAGCTCCATGATGATTGCACGTTACGCCGACGGTGCGTTGAGAGATGCCCTTTCTCTCCTTGACAGTTGCTCTGCAAAAAGCAGTGATATCACTCCCGATATCGTAAGTCTTTGTGCAGGTATTGCAGGAAAAAATCATCTTTTCAGAATGGCTGATTTTATTTCCGCAAAAGACACTCCGTCTGCGATTAATCTTATCGGTGAGCTTCACAATTCTTCATGCAACATGGAACGTCTTTGCGTTGAGCTTATGGAGCATTTTCGAAATCTCATGATTGCAAAAACCGTTCCCGATGTCGGAAATCTGATTATTGCAGCCAACGATGACATTGAACATTACAAAAAGCAGTCTGCTCAATTCTCTCTCGAAAGCATACTCAACATACTTACCGTTCTTTCCGGTGCGGTAAATGATTTCAAAAAAGGAATTGACAGAAAGCTTCAGGCGGAAATGCTCGTTGTGCGTCTTTGTACTCCGTCACTTTCGACAGATAATTCTTCTGTTCTTCGAAGAATTGCAGATCTTGAAGCAGGTATCCATTTCCAGAAACCCGTTATGGCTTCTTCACAAAAGGAAGAAGCTGTTCCCGTGAAGAAAACTGAACCCGTTCAATCTGCAGAAGTTAAAAAAGAAGAAACCGCGCACGATTACTCCGACGGTCTTATCCGTTTCAAATCCTGGCCCGAAGTTCTCGGTATACTCAAAGAAACTTCAAAACCCGTATCGGGACTTCTTTCGGGATCTTCGGCATATACCCAAGGTGACAAACTGTATATAAAAACCGATAACACGGCACTTATGCAGTTTTTAAATATTCCGATCTATCTCAACGCCGTAATTGATGCCGTTATGAAAACCTGCGGTAAAAAATATGCCGTTTCGGTTTTTAATAACGAAACAGAAAGAAAGCGTTCTGATCCTTTGGAAGGTTTAGTAAAAAAAATTGATGAATATAAAAAGAAAGAGAATGATTGATTTATGAAAGCAAGAATTCCGGGTGCCGCAAACAGCGGCAACATGATGAAAAAAATTCAGCAGATGCAGGAAGAAATGGAAAGAATCCAGAATGAAGTTGAATCTTCGTCTTTTTCGGCATCATCGGGCGGCGGTGCTGTTGAAGCCACTGTCAACGGAAAACACGAAGTTCTTTCCGTAAAAATCAGCCCCGACGTTATTGATCCCGAAGATGCTGAAATGCTTGAAGATATGATTATCGTTGCTGTCAACGAAGCTATCCGCAAGGCATCTGAGGCCATGGATAAAGGTATTGAATCCGCAAAGGGCGGTCTTTCAATTCCCGGTCTGTTCTAAATATGAAAAAAGTATTACCTCTCAACAAACTCATTGAACAGTTTTCGCATATGCCGGGTATCGGTCACAAAAGTGCGCAAAGACTTGCTTTTCACGTTCTTAATATGACTGACGAAGAAATCAGGGAATTCACCGAGGCTGTCATCGAAGCACACGACAAAATTCATCACTGCTCGGTATGCTGTGATCTTACCGATCAGGAAATATGCAGAATCTGTTCGGACGAAACAAGAGATAAGGGCACCGTTTGCGTTGTTGAAGATTCAAAGGACGTTATTGCTTTTGAAAGAACAAGGGAATTCAAAGGGGTATATCATGTTCTTCACGGAGTAATATCTCCTTTAAACGGCGTAGGTCCCGAGGATATTGCTATAAAAGAGCTTGTTAAACGTATGAATGATACGGAAATTAAAGAAGTCATTATGGCAACGAATCCTACTGCCGAAGGCGAGGCAACTGCAATCTTTATTTCAAGACTTTTAAAACCTCTCGGAATAAAAGTTACTCGTCTTGCATACGGTATTCCGGTAGGGGCAGATCTCGAATATGCCGATGAATTTACACTTTTGAAGGCAATTGAAGGAAGAAAAACTCTCTGAGCTTTTCCACAAAATTATCAACTTTCAACACCGAGTTATCAACATTTCCACACCACCGTTTTTCCACATGTTGACAGTTAATAGTTATCAAAAATGTTTCAACATTTAAAATTTTAAAAAATCCCTTGTTTTTCAATTGTTTCCGGAGTTTTCCATATTTTGAACATCCCCTACTAATACTACTATAATTACTATTATTTATTTTTATTTAAAAAGCACTTTTTGGAGGTATCATTATGAAATTCGTTTGCGATACAAATTTACTCTCCGAAGCTTGCCAGAGCGTTCAAAGAGCAGTTTCCACAAAAACTTCCATACCGTCAATAGAAGGTATCCTTATCAAGGCACTCGGTTCTGAGCTTGTACTTACGGGATACGATCTTGAACTCGGTATCACCACTTCCGTTCCCGCACGCATTGAAGAGAACGGCGGAATAATACTCAATGCAAAGGTTCTTTGCGAGATTTTACGTAAGCTTCCTTCTCCGAGCGTTTCGATCGAATCCGATGAACGTCAGCTTGCAACCATAAGAAGCGGTGAAATTGAATATTCTCTCATCGGTATTTCTCCCGATGACTACCCCGAGCTTCCCAACGTATCGGGAGGTTTTCCGATTGTTCTCAATCAGGATATTCTTCGTGAAATGGTCAGACAGACTATTTTCTCCGTTGCTTCAAACGATAACAAGGTTGTTCATACGGGAATCAAACATACGGGTATCAAATTCGAAATTACGAAAAACGAAATCAAGCTTATCGCCGTCGACGGTTTCCGTCTTGCAATCAGAAAAGAAACAATTTCCTACGACAGCGAAGATATCACCTTTATCGTACCCGCAAAAACTCTTTCCGAAGTTATCAAGCTTTTCTCCGAGGAAAACGGAATTGTTTCCATCGGTGTCGGCAAGCGCCACATTCTTTTTGAAATCGGTAATTACACGGTAATTTCCCGCCTTCTCGATGGTGAATTTCTCAATTATAAATCCGCAATACCGAATCTCGTTTCTACAACGGTAAAGGTTAATACAAGAGAGCTTCTTGAAAGTATCGAAAGAACATCTCTTATCATCACCGATAAAATAAAGAGCCCCATCCGTTGTAAGTTTGAAGACAATACCATAAGCATTTCGAGTACAACTTCGTTAGGTACTGCAAGCGATAAAATCAACGCGGAAATTACGGGTTCTACACTTGAAATCGGATTTAATAACAAATTTTTCATTGAAGCACTCAGAGTGTGTGACACCGATGAAGTCTACCTTCAGTTGAACGGCTCTGTTGCACCTATTCTTATCGTTCCTCCCGAAGGGGACAGATTCCTTTTCCTTATTCTTCCCGTAAGACTTAAGGCAAGCGCAGAATAATTTATCGGAGACGAATAAAATGAGGTTAAAAGTCAGAGTTGCCGAAAAGAAGAGAGTATCAAAAAAAATTGATACTCCCTTCATTAAGCTTGATTCTTTTTTAAAAATGTGTGATGCCGTACAGACGGGCGGTCATGCAAAAATGGTAATTCAGGACGGAGAAGTCCGTGTCAACGGTGAAGTATGTATTCAAAGAGGAAGAAAGCTTCATCCCGGTGACAGTGCGGAATTTGAAAACGTAATTTATACAGTTGAATCATGACAGTAACAGGATATAAAGCAAAAGATTTCAGAAATCTTCAGAATACGGAATTTATTCCCGACAAAGGACTCAACGTAATATTCGGTGAAAACGGACAGGGCAAAACAAATATTATCGAAAGCATCTGGATGTTTACGGGTTGTCACAGTTTCCGTACGCACAAATGTAATGAGCTTGTTGCAAGCGGAAAAAAGAATGCAAAAGTATATCTTGATTTTTCAGCAGGCGGCATTGAAAATGAAGCCTGCCTTACTATTGATTCGAAAAGAGAATTTCTTCTCAACGGTGTTGAAAAAGAAAGTCCGAGAAGATTTCTCGGAGAGTTTCAGAGTGTTGTTTTCTCTCCGATTTCTTTATCCATTGTCCGCGATGCGCCGTCCGAAAGAAGAAAATTTATCGATATTGCAATAAGCATGATAAAACCGGCATATTCCGCACATCTTTTGAAGTATTCGAAAGTTCTTGCAAACAGAAATGCGCTTTTAAAGCAGATTTCTCAGGGCATCATGACGGAAGATATGCTGTCGATTTGGGACGAGGAGCTTTCAAGAATCGGAGCAAAAATTACTCTTTACCGTTTGAATTATCTTGACAGATTTTCTTCTGTCGTTTCAGAAATTTACAAAGAAATTTCGGCAGGCAGAGAACAGCTCAGACTCGAATATATTCAAAGCAGTAAAAGTTTTGCTGCCGACGAATATGAAATGAGCGAAAATATCTATATGGCACTGCAAAAAAATGTTCAGACAGATATAAGACGTCAATTGACTTCCGTAGGTCCGCATAAAGATGATCTTCTCATGAAGATAAACGACCTTTCTGCACGGTTTTATGCTTCTCAGGGACAACAAAGAAGCTGTGCCCTTTCAATGAAGCTGAGCGAGGCTTATCTTATCAAGGAAGCAACGGGAGAATATCCCGTTATTCTGCTTGATGATGTTATGAGCGAGCTTGATGAAAAAAGACAGCACTTTTTGCTTGAATATCTTAAGGGCAGACAGGTCTTTTTGACGTGCTGTGATATTTCCCATGTAACAAGACTCGGTAACTGTAAAACATTTAAAATCGAAGGCGGAAAGCTGATCGACTGAGGAAAAAATATGTATCTTCATTTAGGACACGAAAAAGTAATAAGCTATGACGAGATAATAGGAATTTTTGATCTCGACAATACGACGGTTTCTAAAATTACAAGGGAAACTCTCAAAAAATGTGAAAAAAACAAAACTGCCGAAACAATCGGTTTCGATCTTCCGAAATCATACATTGTCTGTGAAAAAAACGGTATGAAAAAGATATATATTTCTCCCGTAACGTGTACGACACTTACAAAAAGAGTTCATAATAAAACAATATAGATTAAAAGGACTTGCATCGGAAAATAATTCCTTTGCAAGTCCTTCTTTTATTCGCCTTTTTCGTTTCTGAATTCTTCTGCGTTGATAAAGTCCGTACCTTCACTGATTTCCGTTTTGTCACTGTTTTTGACTTCCGGTTCAATTCCGAGTGTACGTATCGCATCTTCAACCGAGAGTTTTGCATTGATAACACCTGCACTCGGTATTTCCGTATCGGGTTCAAAATAGTTAACCGCCGTGTAGATTGAATTTTCAGGATCACATATAATGCTTTTTACCTCTGCACCGCTGAGATTCGGATTTACGGACCACACAAGAGATGTTATTCCCGTAACAACGGGTGCCGCCATCGATGTACCCGAAAGATCACTGTATCGATTGTTTGTATAGCAGCTGTAAACCTTGCTTCCCGGTGCAAAAATCGAAACACCTTCACCGTAATTTGAGAATGACGACATATAAAAATTATTATCTTCGTGTGAGTTGCAAATACTTCCGACAACAATAATTCTGTCAAGAATCTCTTTCTTCGAAACACCAAGCATAAAACCTATGCTGTTTTTTTCCGTTATCGAGCAGAAGCAGCCGTTATGGAATGAATCGGTCGGGTAACCCAGATAATTTCCGTTACCTGCCGACTGTACAACGACAAAGTCATATCCTCTGCAAAGAAGAGAAGCCGCAATATAAGAAAACAGTGCTCCGTCAAGCTGCATCAGTATGTTCCAGAAAAATTCGTTTTGCGGATTGACATTTGAACTGGCGCCGAGTGACATGTTGATAACTTTTGCTCCGCCTTTAACAAGGCTTATAAATCCCGTTATTATACGAAGCTCAGAAATCCATTTCTGGTCTTCATCGGCATCCCAGTCAACGCACAGCATATCTGCGTTCTTTAAAATTCCCGTAATACCTACATCATTATTATGATTTGCACCGATTATTCCCGTAACGTGCAGTCCGTGATACTGAGGTGCATTGTATTTTTCAAAAAAGCCGTTCGGAAAACGTATTCTTCCCGTGAGATCTTCATGAGTAGCATCAAAACCGCTGTCGAGAACTCCCACCGTTATCGGATTGAAATATTCTTCATATTCCCACGCGCTGAGAGTCTGAGTAACCTCAAGCCACCAGTTTCCGCCGTTGGGACGGCTTTCATCCCAGCCGTATGTGTAGTCTTCCGATGCATTCGTCCAGGGATCAGTCGGAATTACATCTTCCGAATACTGTCTTAAAAAATTACACGTTGCAAAAGAAACATTTTTATTTTTACGAAGCTTTTCTGCCGTTTTTAAAAGTGAATAAATGTCATTCTCTTTTATGCGAAGCTGATATTCGTTTACTGTGTCACAACACCCTACTACCGTTGCATCAAGAGAATCGAAAATCTTCTGTTTTTCTTTTTCGGAAGTGTCATCGTTAAAGAAAACTATAATTTCATTGTTTACGAAGGCAAGTCCTTCACAAATTTCCACAATATTTTTCTCTTCTGCTTCATGAAAATAATCTGTTTCCGTTTTTATTGCCTGATTATTTATTGAAATAACAGGATTTACGCACAAAAGAAGTAATGCGGTTGTAAGGAGTAAGGAGATAAATTTTTTCATTTTTATACCCTGCCTTTTATTTTCTTGAAAGTAAACTGAGTAAGAATTCCGATAAAGCTTCCGCTTATAATTGCAGCAATCAGAAGATAAGGCATATACCACAGCACGGATATACTTTTCATAACAAAAACTGCTGCAATAATCTGACCTGTGTTATGTGCGACAGCGCCGAATACGCTTACAACCCAGATTTTTTCTTTCAGCAGTGAAAAAAAGATGCAGGTTATTATGTAAGAAAGCAGACCTCCGCAAAGACTGAAAATCAGTGACGACACATTTCCTGCAAAAACAGATCCCAGTATTATTCTCAAAAATAAAATTATGAAGGCATCTTTCTTTCCGATAAGATAAACTGCCATCAGCGTTACTGCGTTGGCAAAACCTGCTTTTATTCCGGGTATCGGAACGATCGGAGGTATCTGTGATTCTATTATGAAGATTATCAGAGCCAGTGCCGTCAGAAGTGCATCTGTTGTAAGTCGTTTAAGGTTCAACGCTTTTCACCTATCTCAAAACAGCATCAACATCGCCGTTTCGGTCGATTTCAATTATAACTTTATTCGGCAGACATACGATACTGCCGATATCAGAAATTCTGCCTTGCTTTACGCAAAGCTTGTCGGGACATTCAGCCGATTTCATGCAGACATGTCCGTTTTCAATAAGAATAACATTTCCGCCGAGATCGATGGTATAGTTTTCTTCTACGGAAGAAAGATCAATGCGGTAGAGAATTTCACCGTCTTTTGAAATGACTGCAATTTTTTCTCCCGGCAGAAATCTGAAAAAAACTGTTATTGCCGTGCACAAAACAACCGTTACGGCAAAAATTATAATCCACGTCTTATTTTTCAGTTTGTGCATAGTGATATTTTCCGTTCTCATTTATTGTAAAGCTGTCTTTTAATCCGTCAGTCAGAATAATCTCTTTATTCTTTGTAACAAATACGGCTTCGAATGGAATGTCGTTTCCGAGATACAGCTCATAAGATTTTTGTGAGCCTAAAACGAAGAGAGCTGTGGAAAGACCGTCTGCATACGTTCCGTCTTCGCAAAGGACCGTTACGGATAAAAGATCACTTTCCGACGGATATCCCGTTGACGGATCAATAATGTGGTGGTATGTTTTTGAATCCTTTATAAAATTCCTTTGATACGCACCCGATGTGACGACGGCAGTCTGTCCGATATGAAGAGTACCCACGGTATCCGTATCGCTGTTCAGCGGATCGACAATCACTACATTCCAAAGGCTTCCGTCGGGTTTTGTGCCGAGAGTCTGGATATTACCGCCGAGTGCGATTATGGCAGAAGTAACCCCGTTTGATTTCAGCGTATCAATGACTTTTTGTGCGGCATAACCCTTTGCAATACTGCCGAAATCAATTTCTGTACCGTTTTTGCAAATGACGGTATTATCGTTAACAAAAATGTTATCTTCATTAACTTTCTGCAATAATAATTCTATTTCGGAAATATCAGGCACACGATATTCTTTTGTCAGAAATCCCCATGCTTTTGTAAGCGGTAATGTGGTAATATTCAATGCACCGCCTGAAAATGAACTGATTTCTTTTGCAACACTGAGTAAAGCGGAGATATCACTGTTTATTTCCGTCTGTTGTCCGTTTGCCGAGTTTATCTTGGAAACGATACTGTTATCGTCTGTAACGGAAAGCATTTGTTCAAGGCGCCTTATTGTTTTTTCGGCACATTCGAGAGAATTTTCGGCATTATCTCCGTAAACGGTAAAGCTCATGATGGTATCCATCGCAAAAATCCGGCTTTTAACGGGTTCATTTGTACAAGAGCAAAAAGACAGTAATATTAAACATACGAATAATAAAGATACAATACGTTTCATCATTATTCAAGACTGCTCAAGGCTCTGGCAATACGTTCAAGGTCCTCTTTGCTGTTGAAAGCGATTTCAAGAGTACCGGTTTCGTTTTTGTTGTTCTGAACTTTAATTTTTCTGCAAAGTGCCTGAGTGAGTGTCAGCTCAACCTCATCGTAAAAATGTTCTCTTCGTGATGATTTTTCGGGTTTTGCCTTATTCTCTTTTGCAAAAGCCTTTGCAAGACGCTCCGTTTCACGTACCGAGATACCTTTTTTGCAGATAAGCTCTGCAATTTCAAGCATCTTGTTTTCATCGGATACGGAAAGTAATGCTCTTGCGTGCCCCGATGAAATCTTGCCGTTTCTGACAAGCTCAAGAACGGACTTCGGTAAATTTAAAAGACGGAGTGCATTTGCGACCGCGGGACGGGATTTTCCGACTCTTTCGGCGGTTTCTTCCTGCGTCAGTCCGAAATCGTTCATGAGAGAATGTAATCCCATTGCTTCTTCAATAGGATTGAGATCTTCACGCTGTAAATTTTCGATAAGTGACAGTGCCGACGCTTCTTCGTCAGTCATTTCGCGTATGACAACGGGAACTTCCGTAAGTCCTGCAAGACGCGATGCCCTCCAACGGCGTTCACCCGCAATGAGCTGATATCCGCCGTCTGTCAACGGTCTGACAAGTAACGGCTGTAAAACACCGTATTTTGCTATGCTGTCAGCAAGCTCCGATAAAGCTTTTTCATCAAAATCCTTTCTCGCCTGATCTCTGTTCGGCTCGATATCCATTATTTTGAGCTTAACGGCACTTGAAGAACTGTTGACCTCTGCCGAATTATCTATAAGAAGTGCATCAAGACCTTTACCGAGTCCGCCTTTTTTGAAAGCCATGTTATATCATCCTTTCGTCTGTTCTATAAATTCTTCCGCAAGCTTTTTGTAGGCATCTGTTCCCTTTGAGTGCTTATCGTAATACATGATAGGCTGACCGAAGCTCGGAGCCTCTGAAAGACGTACCGTTCTCGGGATTACCGATGCGTAAACCTTTTTCGGGAAGAAACGCTTGATTTCATTTACGACCTGCTGAGTCAGATTCAGTCTGCCGTCATACATGGTGAGTAATACGCCTTCAATTTCAAGCATCGGATTATACAGACGTTTTACCTGACGTACCGTCGACATGAGCTGTGAAAGTCCTTCCAAAGCATAAAATTCGCATTGAATGGGGACAATTATCGAATCTGCCGCACAAAGAGCGTTAAGGGTGATAAGTCCCAGTGACGGCGGACAATCCATGAAAACATAGTCGAATTCTTCTCTTGCGGGGGCAAGAACGGTTTTGAGCCGTGATTCACGCTTGTTTACGTTGATGAGCTCAAGCTCTGCACCTGCTAAATTCATGCTTGCAGGAAGAACGGATACGTTTTCAAATTCTGTTTTTATGATTATTTCGCTTGCGGGAGTGCCGTTTATAAGACAGTCATATGTAGAAGCGGAAAGCTCTCTTTTGTTGATACCGAATCCGCTTGTAGCGTTTCCCTGAGGATCAATATCGGTAAGAAGAACTTTTTTTCCGAGTGCTCCGACGGCTGCCGTAAGGTTTACCGCCGTCGTTGTTTTACCTACTCCGCCTTTTTGATTTACTATTGCAATTATTTTTCCCATAATTTCAACACCTCTGATTTTTTAATTATATCATACGGATATATGAAAATCAATTATAATTGTTTATTGTTTCACGTGAAACAGAAAATGACAAAAGGACGGTCTGCTTTTGCAGTCCGCCCTTTTGCCGGATGTGGGGTGTGAAAGAGAAAGATATGGTTGGGATGGAGTGGGTAAAGTATTATGCTCCGGTTTTCTTTGCACGGATTGTATATCCCGTGTTTTTGGCAATTCTTACAACGTATTCGATGTATTCTTCTGTTTCGGTTTTTACAGAATCGGCATCGATACCGGAGCGTTGCATGGTTTCTACTGCGTGATTTAATGTATTTACAAAGATTCGCACATCTTTGAACAGCTTGATGGGAGGTTTTTTCGGGGTTATTCCCCGCTGGAGCATCTGACTTATCAGCTTGTCTGTTTCGGCTACATTCAATCGCCGCTCTATTATAATCGACAGTGCACGTCGCATCTGGGCATCATTTTCTATCTTTAATAATGCACGTGCATGGCGTTCGGTCAGATTTGCTTTTGCAATTTCATATCTGAGATCATCGGGAATTTTGAGTAATCTCAACTTATTCGAAACGGTTGACGGGGCTTTTCCGAGTCTTGATGCAAGCTCTTCCTGAGAAATTCCGAATGCGTACATGACGTTTGCAAGAGCTTCCGATTCTTCGAAAAAACCGAGATCCTTTCTTTGAAGATTTTCAATCAGTGCAAATACTGCGGAGTTTTCGTCGGTAATGTCCATCTGAATACACGGGATCTTTGAAAGTCCCACAATGCGTGCCGCACGCAAGCGACGTTCCCCTGCTATCAGCTCATATTGTCCGTTTTCTGTCTGACGTACCGTGAGTGGCTGTAAAATACCGTTTTTTCTTATGCTTTCGGCAAGCTCTTCGAGTTCATCACAGTCAAAACGCCTTCTCGGCTGATGTCTGTTGGGAAGAATGTCTTCGTGTGGGATCAGGAGAATCTGTCCGCCTATTTTCGGTTTGTTTAACGGCTTCATTAAAAATCCCCCTTCGGTGTTCCGTTCCGTTGAGAAAAGGATATCACCAAAGAGGGCAAATGTCCAGTAAAACCGTTCGTTATAAAATGACAAAGAATTACTTATTCTATACTTATTTTATCGGTTGTTTAGCAATTTTTGCCGAAGGTCGCGGATATTTTGGCGGAGTATGCGATATCTTTTTTATAACAATCAGTGTTCTCTCGCCTGCTTCACCGAGGTCGAAGGAATGAATTTTGTCGATTTTTCCGCCAAGCAGCTCAATGGCCTTCGATGCTTCGTTAATTTCTTCATCTGTTTTTACCGATTTCATCGCTATGAAACAACCGCCCGTCTTTACGAAGGGCAAACAGTATTCGCAAAGCTCACGAAGATTCGCAACGGCCCGTGCTGTAACGAGATCGAAGCTTTCTCGGTACTGAGGCTTCTGCCCTGCTTCTTCTGCACGCATATGGACGGTTTCGGCAGAAAGACCGACGGCGCTGAGCGTATCCGATATGAAGCGGAGTTTTTTCTGTGTTCCGTCCAGTAACGTTACACGGATATCGGGACGCGCCATCTGAATTACCGATCCGGGGAAACCTGCACCCGTGCCGACATCGAGAACACGATTGCCCTTGTCGGGATTAATTACACTTAACACGGACAGACTGTCGGCAAAATGCTTGACGGTGACGCCTTCCGTGTCGGTAATTGCAGTTAGATTCAGATATTTATTTGTTTCAACGAGTGATTGAGCATATTTGTCAAAGCGGTCGAGAACCGTTTCGTCAAGTGCTATGCCGAAAGAATCAGAATATTTTCTTAAAAGCTCTCTGTCGATCATATCTTGTGTTTCTCCATGTAGATAAGTAATACTGTTATATCGGCAGGACTGACACCTGAAATTCTCGATGCCTGTCCGACGTTTTCGGGACGTATTTTCTGAAGCTTCTCTATTGCCTCGAGTCGAAGTCCCGAAATTTTGGTATAATCTACCGATTCAGGCAATTTTCGACTTTCGAGCCTGCGCATTTCTTCGACCTGGGCCAACTGACGTTTTATATAGCCTTCGTACTTGATATCGATTTCTACCTGCTCAAAAACTTCAAACGGAAGGTCGGGACGTGTTTTGTCGAAAGCTTCAAGTGCCGAATAATCAAGCTGAGGTCTGCGAAGAAGGTCGGAAATATGTGCCCCCGTAAGAAGAGGAGATGTTCCACGTGAAACAAGTACATCATTGAGTGCTTCCGTAGGAGGAAGCACGGTTGAATTAACACGTTGGGTTTCTTCTTCTATCAGACGAAGTTTATGCAGGAAAGAATCGTATCTTTCCCGTGAAATAAGACCTATTTTATATCCGAGTTCCGTGAGTCTTCGGTCAGCGTTGTCCTGACGCAAAATAAGTCGGTATTCTGAACGGGAGGTCATCATACGGTAAGGATCGGAGCATCCTTTTGTAACGAGATCATCGATAAGTGTTCCGATATAGGAGCTTGCTCTGTCGAGAATGAACGGCTCTTTACACAATACTTTGTGGGCGGCATTGATTCCGGCAACAAGACCTTGTGCAGCGGCTTCTTCGTATCCACTGGAACCGTTAAACTGTCCGGCGCCGAAAAGACCGTCGAAATTCAGAAATTCCAATGTGGGACGGAGCGTCAGTGCATCGACACAGTCGTATTCGATGGCGTATGCGGTACGCATGACCTGACAGTTTTCGAGGCCTTCGATGCTGTGGAGAAATTGAAGCTGTACATCTTCGGGCAAGGAAGAAGAAAGTCCCTGAAGATACATTTCTTCGGTATTTTCGCCGCAAGGCTCTATAAATATCTGATGACGTTCCTTCTCCGAAAAGCGGACTATTTTGTCCTCAATACTCGGACAGTAACGGGGACCTACCCCGTCAATCTTTCCGCTGTAAAGAGGTGAACGGTGAAGATTGTCGAGAATAATCTGCTTCGTTGTTTCATTTGTATATGTAATATAGCAAGGCAATTTGTTTTTTATTTCCGTATCAGAATTAAAGGAAAAAGGAACTATCCGTTTATCTCCGTCCTGACGTTCCAGCTTTGAAAAATCAATACTTCTCCTGTTGACTCTTGACGGAGTGCCTGTTTTGAAACGTCTTGTATTTACGCCAAGCTCTTTGAGCGATGATGAAAGGGCTTTTGCGGGAAACATACCGTCGGGACCGCTTTCAAAGGATACATCGCCGATATAAATCTTTCCGCCGAGGAAGGTGCCCGTTGCAAGGATTACGCACTTTGCACGGTAAACGGCTTCCAACGCCGTACGCATTTCCCACATGCCGTCATCGGTTTTGCGAAGATCAACGATTTCCGCCTGACGTAATTCGAGATTTTCCTGCAATTCAAGAGCGTGTTTCATATATTCACAATAGGCTCTTCGGTCAATCTGAGTACGTAAGCTGTGAACGGCAGGGCCCTTGCCGAGGTTCAGTATACGGCTCTGAAGAGTGTTTTTGTCGGCGGCCTTACCCATTTCTCCGCCGAGAGCATCAATTTCACGGACGAGATGTCCCTTCGAGGTACCGCCGATGGACGGATTACACGCCATATTGCCTACCCAGTCGAGATTAATGGTAAAAACGACGGTATTGCAACCAAGACGTGCCGAAGCCAGTGCGGCTTCAATACCTGCGTGACCGGCACCGATTACGGCTATATCATATTGTTTTGCGAAGTATTCCAAAAAAGACACCTTCCGTTCAGACTGTCAATAAAATAAAGGGGCATATTATAAAACAATAGCCCCTTTTTGCAAATGTGTAAAGTTTAGTTTTCAGGGAAAAATGCTGCGTGAACAGCACTTACTGCACGGTCTGCTTCCGAACGGTTGATAAGAACGGAAATCTTGATTTCGCTTGTTGAAATCATCTGGATGTTGATATCTACACCGTAAAGGGCTTCAAACATGGTAGCTGCAGTACCGGGATGAGATTCCATACCTGCACCGACGACAGAGATTTTTGCAACATCGGCATCACAGCTGATAGTGGAATTCTTGAGAAGGTCATAATCTTTAAGAAGATTGACAGCTTCGTCGGTATGATCGGAAGCGACGGTGAAAGTGATATCCTTTGTGCCGTCTCTGCCGATGGACTGAAGAATAATATCTACGGAGATGTTCTTAGCGGCGAGCTTGCTGAAAATTTTGTAAGCGATTCCGGGAACATCGGGAACTGCGATTATTGAGATCCTTGTAACGTTGGTATCTTTGGTAACGCCTCTGATGTACATTTTTTCCATGTCTGTAACCTCCTTGACAATCGTGCCGGGTGCACGGGTAAGGCTTGAAAGAACTTCAAGCTCAACGTTATATTTCTTTGCGATTTCAACCGAACGGTTGTTGAGAACCTGAGCACCGAGAGTGGCAAGCTCAAGCATTTCGTCGTAGGTGATCTCCTGGAGCTTTGTAGCGTTGGAAATCTTTCTGGGATCCGCGGTATAAACACCTTCGACGTCGGTATAGATCTGACAACGATCAGCATTCATTGCGGCAGCAATGGCGACGGCACTGCTGTCGGAACCGCCTCTGCCGAGAGTTGTGATATCGTCGTACTTGCAGATACCCTGGAAGCCTGCAACAATGACGATCTTTTTGTTGCCGATTTCGTTTTTAAGACGATCGGTGTTGATCTTTTTGATTCGGGCACTGCCGAATGTAGAGTTAGTCTGGAAGCCTGCCTGCCAGCCGAGAAGAGAAACAACGGGGTAACCGAGTTTTTCAATGGCCATGGCGAGGAGTGCAATTGAAATCTGCTCACCGGAAGAGAGAAGCATATCCATTTCACGGCGAGAAGGATTTGAGTTGATTTCTTTTGCTTTTTCGATAAGATCATCCGTAGTATCACCCTGGGCAGAAACTACAACGATGACATTGTTGCCCTGCTTATAAGTATCTGTTATGATACGGGCAACGTTCATAACGCGTTCGGCATTTGCAACGGATGAACCGCCGAACTTTTGAACAATAAGCGACATAATAACCTCCTATATAAAGTAAAAATTAACTAACAGTCAGCGATACGGAGAATCGAAAGAGGCTTCAGAATGTGAAGCGTGTCAAGTTTTGTGCGAAGAGCACGTTCCGTATCGATATCGGTGACGAAAGCAATTTCGCCAAAGGGAGCATCTTTTCTCGTAAGAACGGTGACGTTGCGGAAAGTTTTCTGAATTTCGGCAACAGCCTCTTCGGGGTGCTCCGTCTGAGCTCTTACATAAAGAGAAATATCGGCATCGAGATAATCGATAACGAAGTTTTCGTTGCAGGAATCCCAACCGAAGAATTTTTTCTCTTTCGTATGACGGCAACAGTCGATGACGTCGGCAACGATGGCGCTGGCAGTCGGGAGTTTACCCGCTCCTCTGCCGTAGAATACCACATCGCCCGTGGCATCTCCCTTGACAAGGATTGCGTTGAAAACGTCGTCTACGGAAGAAAGCTGACTGCGGTTGGAAACGAGTGCGGGACTGACAATTGCATACAGCTTTCCGTCTTCAACCTTTTTGGCACAAGCAATAAGCTTGATGACACCGCCCCAGCTTTTGGCATATTCAACGTCGGCGAGATCGATCTTTGTAATACCTTCCGTATACACCCAGTCGGGATAAACGTGCTTGCCGTAGATGAGAGAGGCAAGTATGCAGATTTTTCTGCAAGCATCGTGACCTTCGATATCGGCGGTGGGATCCTTTTCGGCATAACCGTTTTCCTGAGCCATTCGAAGAACGGTGTTGAAATCGAGTCCCTCGTTGATCATTTTTGTCAGGATGAAATTTGTTGTTCCGTTAAGAATACCGTATATTTCGTAAATCTCGTTAGCGGCAAGACACTGTGAAAGCGGTCTTATAATGGGAATACCGCCGCCTACACTTGCTTCAAAAAGGAAATTGACATTTTTCTCCTCGGCAATTTTGAGAAGCTCATCACCCTTTGCCGCGACAAGCTCTTTGTTTGAAGAAACAACACTCTTGCCTGCTTTAAGACAGGCGCTGACAAACTCAAAAGCAGGATGAAGTCCACCCATCGTTTCGACAACAACTTTTACATCGTCATCATTTAATATAATATTGAAATCATTGATCATGAGTTTTTCGTTGGGATCACCGGGAAAATCTCTTATGTCAAGAATGTACTTAAGTTCAAGCTCTGATTGCATACTTTTTTTGGTGATGCTGTGATGATTTTTTGCAAGAACTTCTGCTACTCCGGAACCGACTACTCCGTAGCCCATAATAGCAACGTACATGAATATCACCCCTATTATGAATGTTACGGACTATTATAGCACATCAAATCGTTAAATTAAAGAGTAATTTTTAAAATTTTTAAATTATTATAAAGATTGTTTTAAATTTACAGAAAAAATTTGCTTTTTTTCATTTGCTGGTATAATATATACATGGAAATTTATTTAAAGGGTGTGTGGAAATGGAGAGTATTGAAAAAAGAAGAAAACTTCTCGTGAATATCGCGTATTATGCCGTTATTCTCGGGTTATTCTATCTTTTTATGAAATATGCGTTCTGGCTGTTTTTCCCGTTTCTGTTTGCCTTCCTTGTTGCCGCAATAATTCAGAAGCCCATAAACTTTTTATCGGAAAAAACACACATTAAAAAAGGTCTTATTTCAGGCATCATGATCATGCTGTTGCTGACCGTTTTTTTGCTTCTGATCGTTTTTGTCGGAGCAAAGGCGGTTGCGGAAATAGAGGGACTTGTAGCGTGGATCGGAAGCAAAATGGATTCCCTTCCGAGTCTGATTACCTCTATCCGCGACGGACTTATCTCTTTGTCAAAGCATTTGCCTGACAGCATAGAAACTTCTGCCGTTAACGGAATCAATCGGATTTCGGCTGAAATTCTCGGATCGGCGGACCAGGCGGCGACAGAGGCTTACCCCGACGGAAACTCTTTAATCGGCGGATTTTTGTCGAAGTTTGACTTTTCCGTTTTGTCGAAGCCCGTCAGCGGCGTATGGAATACCGCGAAACAGATTCCCACCATTTTAGTGGCCTTTATTATCTCCGTTATTTCTGCATGCTTTCTTGCATCGGGATATGATGAGATTGTCAACTTTATCAAACGTCAGCTTTCCGTCGAAAAGCGTCGTATGCTTTCTCAGACAAAAGCAATATTCTTTTCATCGATTACCAAGCTTCTCAAGTCCTACATGACCATAATATGCGTTACGTTTGTCGAGATGATAATCGGTTTAAGCGTATTTAAGCTTATCGGCATTTACAACAGCGAATACATGGCATCAATTGCGTTGGTAGTTGCATTTGTCGATATCTTCCCCGTTCTCGGTACGGGTACAATTCTTATCCCCTGGGCGATAATATCGTTTATAACAGGCAAAATGGGACTCGGTATCGGTCTGGTTGTACTGTATGCCGTGATAACCGTTATCCGACAGATCGTTGAACCGAAACTTGTTGCAACAAATCTCGGTTTACCGCCCATCGTAACGATCATGTGTATGTATATCGGTTTGCAGGTGTTTGGCGTTATCGGCATATTTATGGCCCCGTTGCTTGTTACAATGATCAAGGTGCTCAACGATCAGGGAGTTCTCCATGTATGGAAAACAAGAGAGTCGGTAAATGTCGAAGCAGAAGAAGCTGACGTTCCGCAGAGAGAAGAGTCACAAAATATAGAAACAGAAGAAAGTTAAAAATTTTTTCAAAAAAGTCTTGACTTAACTTTTGTATTGTGATATAATCATCAAGCGTTCGAAAGACGTGGTGCGCTGGTGTAGCTCAGTTGGTAGAGCAGCTGATTGGTAAACAGCAGGGCGGGGGTTCGAGTCCGTCCACCAGCTCCATTTTTTCGATAAACTTAATAGCGGAAGAGTTCCCGAGCGGCCAAAGGGAGCAGACTGTAAATCTGCCGTCACTGACTTCGGTGGTTCGAATCCACCCTCTTCCACCATTTCGAGTGTTCATTACGGATTCAGGTGATGAACACTCTATTTCTTTACGAAATATGAAATTAGTTTAAGGAGAAATTTGTGAAGGTTATTGAAATTATCGCTCAGACCGTCGGCATTATTGCTATGATATTCAATATACTGTCTTATCAGGGCAAAAAACAAAAAACGGTAATAGCTTTACAGTTAATCGGCGCCACACTTTTTTCCGTTAACTATTTGTTGCTTGGCGCTGCCGTCGGCGGAATTCTTAATATCTTGGCAACAATTCGTGCCGTGATATTCCTTTTCAAAGATAAACTCAGAGCCGACGGAATTTCTTGGTTTATAGCTTTTATTGCTTCATATGTTTTGGTGTACATTTTGAATTTTACCGTGTTTGGCAAAGAACCGACCGCATTCAATCTTATAATAGAGATTCTTCCCGTTATCGGTATGCTGGCAATCAATATCGGTTTCAGACTTAAAAATTCCGCCGACATCAGAAAGTTCGGGCTCATCAGTTCTCCCGCATGGCTTATATATAATATCGCGGCAGGCTCCTGGGGCGCAATTCTATGTGAAGTATTCACCTTAATTTCCATATTGGTCGGGATGTTTCGCCACGATAAGAAGACAGAAAAATAATATTCCGTCAAAACGAAAGCAGAGTGTTCATTGTAATTTTTGTGAACACTCTTTTTGTTTGAATTTTGCAAAAATCCCGAAATTAAACAGCAAGAATGCGGATATTCAGTCAGGTTGATTTGTTTTGATTGGCTGTGTTATAATTATTATATTAATATTTTTGATGAGGGAAATATTTATGGACGGCAAAACAACAATTAAATACTTACAGACTTATATTAAAGAAAAGGACTTTCATCCTGAGCTGTTGAAGGATTATTTTTTGAAATTGTCCGAAGAAGTCGGAGAATTATCCCGTGCCATGCGTAAAGGTTTGAAAGCACAGAACAGCACCGATATTTCAGGTACGGTTGATGAAGAATTGTTTGACGTCATTTATTATGCTTTGGCTATTGCAAATATATATGATATTGATATAGAGCAGGTAGCAAAAATAAAATCACAGATGACTGAAAGCAAGTATCCGTCAACCGTAAAATTTGAAGAGAACAGATGAAAGTTTTGTGGTGATATTTCAATGATTAGATTAGCTGAAGAAAAAGACTTTTTACAATTAGCTCAAATGAAATGGGAACATTCTGCTGAAGATGATATTACATATGGTGAAACAAACATTGTTGGTGTAGATAAGCAGAGCTTCATAGATGATTACATTACATTTCTGAAAAACGACTCCACATATACAATTTTTGTCCTGGAACAAGACGGCATTGTAATTTCTGCAATGTATGTTGCAGTCATTGATAAAGTACCGAAACCCAAAGTTAATAAATCATATATCGCATATCTCACTAATGTTCACACAATGAGTAAATACAGAAATATGGGTTATGGCACTGAATTGCTTTCATACATCAAGAATTATCTGAAAGAAAAGGGCTGTGAATTAATCTTCGTATGGCCGAGTGATAACTCTGTTAATTGGTATCAGAGAAATAATTTCAATGCAGAAAACGAAATAATGGAATGCGAGCTGTAATTATGAAAAACATTTACGAAAAGTGTCCTGAATATGAAACCGAATCTTTTATTCTTCGAATGGTAAAAATAGAGGATGCAGCAGATTTACTCTGTTGCTATTCAGACAGAGAAAATGTTAAGAAATTCAATGCTGATTTCTGCACAAGTGATTTTTACTATTCAACAGTTGAAGAAATGGAACATTGTATCAGATTTTGGTTAGAAGAATACCAAAAGCAGTATTATGTTCGTTTTTCGGTTGTTCCGAAAAGTAATAATAAAGCAATTGGTACAGTTGAAATTTTTGGCGGTGAAGCAGGAGTTTTGCGAATTGATTTATCCTCAGAATATAACACCGAAAAATCATTTACTGAAATAATCAAGTTAACCATAGAACAGTTTGTTGATGATTTCAAAATAGACAGTATAAAAATAAAAACTTCAAACATCTTTGAAAAAATCAATTGCATTGAAGCGCTGGGATTTGTCCCTTCTAAAACCTATCGTACAGATTTTGGTTATCATGAATACAATATTTAGGTTGGTGGCCGTTATGAAAAGAGAATTAGGAATTGCAAGATGCGGACTTGCTTGCTGTTTATGCTCTGAAAATACTACCTGTAACGGCTGTAATTCAGGCAACTGTCCCGATGAAGATTTTTGCGAAAACAAAAAATGTTCTCAGGAAAAAGGCATAGACCATTGCTATGAGTGTACCGAGAATTGCAGAAAAGGTTTGTTGAGTAAAATTAAGCCATATACCTTCAACCTGTTTATTAAGCAATACGGTGAAGAAAAGCTGTTGGACTGTCTTGAAAGAAATGAGCAAAACGGAGTCGTTTATCACCGTGAAGGTATTAACGGTGATTATGATTATTTCACAGATACCGACAGTTTAATTAATTTTATTTTGAATGGTAAAACTGAATAATTGTTAAAACGTAAAACAAAGTTTATTTAACGAGGATTTAATTATGGCTGAATCAGAAAAAGTAATATTAACCAACATGTGCATGGTTTATGACGGTAATAAAGTTCTTGTCCAGGACAGATTAAACAAGAATTGGAAAGGCCTTACCTTCCCCGGCGGACACGTTGAAAAACACGAGTCTTTTACCGATGCTGTTATCAGGGAAGTGAAAGAAGAAACAGGACTTACTATTTTCTGTCCGCAGCTTTGCGGTATCAAGCAATGGCCTGATTCTGAATCGGTACGATACATAGTTCTGTTTTATAAAACAGATAAGTTCGTGGGTGAATTAAAATCCTCTGCCGAGGGCGAAGTGTTTTGGATGGATTTGGAAGACTTCAAAAAAGCAGAACTTGCCAAAGACATGTCAGGTATGCTTGATATTTTTCTCAACGATGATAAAAGTGAGTTTTACTATTATCACAATAAAATAGACGGTGAATGGAAATACGAAATTAAATAGGAACATTGCAACTGTAATTTCGGACAACAAATTTAGAATGATCATTTGTGATGGCATAAAAAACAGAAAATACCGCCCTGCGATATGTGGAACATTAATTACAAGCCTCTTGAAAAAGGCAGTTGAGGGAGAATTACAATGAAGACTACTATGCAAAATTTACTTGGAATAAATACTATTTTTTCTTCAATAAATTATAAAGGATTCACACATGACGAATTTCGTTCTACTACATCCTTTATGGATTATGATGCAATCTTGATAGACTCAAGCTATTTGGCACAGAATTACGGAGAAGATTATCCAGCTACATTTGAAGTAAAAAGCATGATTTCTAAAAATGAATCCCGACTTATGAAAGAGGAATTTGCGAGAACCAAAGAACAAATTATTGAATTCTTAAAACAAGGTAAAAATGTTTTTGTTTTAATGGCAACTAACGAAAATTGTTTTATTCATACCGGCAAAACCGAATATAGCGGTACTGGGAAAAATGCCCGTGGAACGAATATCGTTACTGAGTTTAATACATTTTCTTTTTTACCAATAGACTTAAAGCTTACTTTGGTTAGTGGAGAAAAATTCGATATAACTTGCCAATCACCGTACTCAACATTCTTTCAAGCAACGAAAGATATGTCATATTATGACGCTTATTTTGAAGTGTCTAAAAAATCATCATTGCTGACAATACCAAATAGTAATAAATCAGTATCGGCTGTTTTTGAATATGAAAAAGGTAAAATAATAATATTACCGTATCCTTATGATGAAGGCTGTTATGAAACAGAAAAAGAATGGAAGAGAGAAGCAAAAAAATATTTAGATGCTTTGTTAGAGTTGAATAAAGCTTTGATTTCTAATGCTGATACATATTCGTTTCCAATTTGGTCTGATAATATTAAAATTCTTGATGAAGAAGATGAGGAAAATAAGCTTGCACAAGATTTGAAGAAGCTTCACAATATGGAACTAAAAATAAGAAAACACGAAGCTCTGCTAAATAAAATCCGCCAAAAGAAAATATTAATTACAGCTAGTGGGAAGTCGGAGGCCAAGCGGTCTTAGGAAGACAACAATGGGCACCAACTCCTTG
>JAZSPN010000010.1:0-19752 GCA_045537495.1 Acutalibacteraceae bacterium | reverse complement strand
AGGTAAACATAATCTGTATCGCTGTCGTAAGCAGATGCAAGCTTATAAGTTGCACCAAGTCCGCAATTATCCATATCTGCGGGCCATTCTTTGCTGCCCTCGTATACAATTGCGCCGTCTTCATAACCGTTGCGGTCATAGGTGATAGTATAGTCTGTGACAGCTTCCCAGATTGCATAGAATATAATCTCTGCATCCTGATCGGGAGTAAGGCTGCAAATCTTGTCACCGGCAAAGTAATCGCCGTAGTCGGATGACCAGCAGACAAAGTCGTAACCTGTCTTCTTGAATCCGATTTCAGGATCATCACTGCCGAGAACCGTGTAAACCTCGTCGTATCCGATCTCTACCGACTTGAGCGAGCCTTCGCCTTCGCCGGGATCGTAAACGATGTAATAGTTTACGGGAGTCCATTTTGCGAAGAGCTCGATGACTGCACCGTTCGAGGTTGTGAGATTCTTGACAACATCCTGTTCGTAAAGTGCTACTTCACCGTTTTCGGTGTAAGCCCAACCTTCGAAGATGTAGCCTTCCTTCATGAAGTCGCAATACGGAATTGTAACGTCTTCATCGTAAGTACATTCCACATCTGCCACTTCACCTTCAGTTGCACCGTTGCCGTTGAAGGTGATTGTGTAGGTGATGGGAGTCCAGTTTGCTTTAAGAGTTACATTGCCGTACATGCCTGCATCGAGTGTACCTTCATAGATATCGCCTGCGATCCAGTTGTTGACGTCAGCAGTGGGAGTCCAGCCGCTGAAAATATAACCGGTCTTGGTTGTTTCGGGAAGCGTTACTTCGTTGTCAACCGTGTACTTGATTGACGAAACAACAGCACCGCCATCCGCATTAAATGTAATAGTATAGTTGACCGCTGTGAAATTGGCAGTAAGAGTTACTGCATGAGCGGGCATTGTGAATGTATCACCTGAGAGCGTGACACCGCTTGCCGTCCAGCCTGAGAATGAGTAGCCCGTTGCAGGAGTTGCAGTGAGAGTTACATCATAGTCATAAGGAACAGCACCGACAGCGCCGGCAGATGTAGCGGTGACTGCCGAAGAAGCGCCCGACTGATCGTTAAAGCTTGCAACGGCGGTTCCCTTGCCCGTCTGCTTTACTGTGAGAGAGTAATTGTTGCGTGTAAACTGAGCAACAAGAACGATATTGGCAGCAGTAGCAACAGTGTCTGTGCTGTCAATCTTATTTCCGCCGGTGGCCTCTGTAAACCAGCCGTCGAAGGAGAATCCTGTCTTGGCGGGATTTGCAGGCCATGTCTTACCGTCTGCATCAGCAGCACCGTAAGCAGCGTCGTAAGTTACCGTCTTGGTGTTAACAACAGCAGTAAATCCGCCGCCGTTAGTGAAAGTACCGCCGTTTGTAATAGCATCAAATGTTACCGTATAAGTGTTGGGAGTGTAATCCGCAACAAGAGTTATGTCGGAAGTGATAGCTACTACCGTGTCGGAAGTAATAATGTTTTCACCGAGTTTCCAGCCGTCGAAGATATAACCTGACTTTGTGGGAGCGACGGGCCATGTCTTGGAGCCGTCAGCTACACCGTAGGTCTTGTCATAAGTTACGTTCTTGAAGTTTTCGGCGGAAGTAAATCCGTTGCCGTCAGTAAATACACCGTCGTCGCCTGCATTGAACGTTACCTTGTACGAGTTGGCAGCGAATCTTGCATAGATGGTTGTATTTGCTGTGATGGTTACGAGAGTATCGGCAGTAATGGGAGTTGACTCACCTGCAAAGAACCAGCCTTCGAATGTATAGCCGATCTTGGCGGGGTCTGCGGGCCATGTCTTGCCGCCGGCTTCCTTGCCGAAGGTTGAGCCGTAGGTTACGGACTTGGTATTTGTGTTGCCCGAGCCTGTGAAGCCGTTACCCGTAGTGAAAGTACCGCCGTTCTGAGTAACATTGAATGTTACGGTGTAAGCGTTAGCGCTGAACTGAGCGTAAAGAACGTGATTTTCAGCAATAGCGACGGGAGTGCTTTCGGAAACGGAAGTGCCGGCAGTGGGAGCAGTAAACCAACCTGCGAACGAGAAGCCGGTCTTTGTGGGAGCAACGGGCCAGGTCTTGGTACCGTCAGCAATGTTATACGCACTGCCGAAGGTTACGGTCTTGGAGTTTGTGTCGCCTGAATTCGTGAAGCCGTTACCCGATGTAAATGTACCGCCGTTAGCAGAAACATTGAAGGAAACGGAGTAAGTCTTTGCGATCCAGTGAGCATAAACGGAAGAATTGCCGTTAATCTTGTAGATAGTGTCGGGAGTGATTCTGTTTCCGTTTTCGGAATCGGACCACCAGCCGTTGAACGTGTAGCCTGTTCTTACAGCATCCTCGGGCCAATCAAGACCGTTGGGATCTGCAAGGCCGTATGCCTTGTCATAAGTTACAAGCTTGCCGTCCGCGAAGTTTTCGTCAATGTTACCGCCGTTACCGTCGAAGGTAAGAGTGAATGTCTTGGCAGTAAACTGAGCGTAAATGTTGTAATTCTTTGTTTCTTCTGTAATGAAGGATGTTGCGACAGAAGCAACAGTAGCGGATGTGACAGCAGTACCGCCCGTTGCAGCAGTATACCATCCCTTGAAGGAGTAGCCTGCTCTTGTGGGATCTGCGGGCCACGTCTTACCGCCCGAAGCAGCTCCGATGGCGCTGCCGTATGTAACTGTCTTGGAGTTGGTATCGCCTGTACCGCTGAAGCCGTTACCCGCTGTGAAAGTACCGTTGTTTGCACTTACAACGAATGTAAACGTGTACTCAATGATCTCATACTGAGCATAGAGAGTATGAGAAGCTGCGGTAGTAACGATTGTATCGCTCTCGACGAGAGTGCCCGCCGTGGCATCCGTGTACCAACCGACGAAATCATAACCCGTCTTGGAAGCTGTGGGCCATGTTCTGCCGTTGGAGTCGGCAAGACCGTATTCTGCAGCGAAAGTGATTGTCTTCGCCGAGAATGAAGGTGTACCCGTGTTACCGTTGAAGGTAAGAGTGTAGGTATTGGGAGTCCACTGAGCGTAGATGGTCTGAGCCGCCGTGATTGCAACCTTGGTGGAAGCCGTTACAGCGTTGCCGCCCGCGGTAGCCGTGTACCAGCCCTTGAGAGAGTAACCCGATCTTGTAGCAGTGGGCCAAGTTTTGCCGTTGGCATCTGCCGCACCGTAAGTAGAATCGTAAGTTACCGTCTTCGTCTGATTTGCAGTACCCGCCGTGAATCCGCCGTCAGCAGTGAAAGTACCGCTCTGGGGATTGAAGGTAAGAGTATAGGAATTGGCAGTCCAGCCGGCGTTAAGAGTATCGGTAGTGCCGTTGCCCGTACCGAACTTATACGTGCTGGCGCCCGTTGTCGAGCTGCTGATCATGGAGCCGGTGTTGTTCGCCGCCTTTGTGAGAGTCCAGCCTGCGAATGAGTAACCGGTCTTTGTGGGAAGAGCGATGGAAATTGTGGTGTTGTAGTTGCCCGAAACAGTCGTATCGGCATTGATAGCGGTTGTGACACCGTTCTGGGTATAGGAACCGATACCGCCGTTCATCTCGAGGGCGACCTTGTTGTTGTTGATAGTCCACTGTGCAGTGAGCGTGGCATTGCCGTGGTTGCCGACAACACTTGCACCTGCATTGAAGGAAGCGTTGAGAACCCAGCTGCCGCCTGCGGTAGTGACTTTCCAACCGTTGAATGTGTAACCCGTTCTTGTGATGGAGGGAAGAGTGCTTGTGGATTCGATGGTATAAGTAATATCGTTTACAGCACTTCCGCCGTTTTCAACGAGAGTGAGGGTGTAGCTGTTTGCAGACCACTGTGCGGTGAGAGTAGCATTGCCGTACTTACCGCTGATGCTTTCGCCTGCACTGAATGTAGCATCGGCAGTCCAGTTACCTGCGGCGGTAGTGACCTTCCAGTTAGTGAAGGTATAACCCGTCTTCGTGGTAGAGGGAAGAGCGAAAGCTGTTTCGATTGTGTATGACTTTGCGGAAACAGCCGCACCGCCGTTTGCGTTATAGGTAAGAGTATAGTTGTTGGGAGTCCAGCTTGCCGTAAGGGTATCGACCGTGTCAATGCCTGTACCGAAGGTGTAGGTTGCGGTCTTGTTTGCGGCGACAGAGATGGACGAGGTATTACCCGAAGCCTTTTCGAGTGTCCATGTATTGAAGGTGTAAGCAGTTCTTGTGGGAACGGGGATAGAGATGGTGGTGTTGTAGTTACCGGAGATGGTAGTTGCATTACCGGAAACAGCCGTTGAACCGACCGTCATCGAACCGCCGTTCATGACGAACTTAACCTTGCTGTTGTTGATGGTCCACTGAGCTGTAAGAGTAGCGTTGCCGTACATCTTGCTCATGCTTGCATTGGCTGCATAGGAGGCGTTGAGAGCCCAGTTACCTGCAGCGGTGGTGACCTTCCAACCGTTGAATGTATAACCCGTCTTGGTTGTGGAACCGAGAACGAAGGCATCCTCGACCGTGTAGGTCTTGGAAGGAACGGAAGTACCGCCGTCAGCGTTGTAGGTAAGAGTATAGGTTACGGGAGTCCAGATGGCGTATCTGGAAATCTCGGCACCCGAAGCAGAGGAAAGGTTGCTGAACGCGGCAGCGGGAGCATAGGCGGTGCCGTTTGTTCCTGTTGCGTTGTTGTACCATTCCTTGAAGCTGTAGCCGGGACGGTTGAAGGTATTGGCTGCGGCATAGGTGTAGGAGGTGCCGTAGTTGCAGTTCTGAGTATACGTTGTAGCGTCTGCACTTGTCGTACCGCCGTTGCCGTAGTAGATAACCTTATATGTATGAGCTGTCCACTGAGCATAGAGCGTCTGATTTGCGGTGATCTTTACCGCCGTTGATGTCGTTACGGCAGTACCGCCCGTGGAGGCAGTATACCAGCCATTGAAATCGTAACCCGTGCGAGTGGGATTGGTGGGCCACGTCTTGCCGTTGGCATCGGCAGTACCGTACGTCTTGTCGTAGGTTACCGTCTTTGTCTGATTTGCAGTACCTGCCGCGAAGCCGTTTTCGGCAACGAGAGTACCGCCCTGGGGATTGAAGGTTACGGAATATGTGGCTGCCGTGAAGCGGGCATAGAGAGTTCTGTTGCCTGCATAGGTTACAGCTGTGCTTTCAGTAATCTTCGATCCGCCCGTAGAAGATGTGTACCAGCCCTGGAACGTGTAGCCCGTCTTCGTGGGATTTGCGGGCCACGTCTTGCTGTTGGCATCGGCGGTGCCGTGAGTCGAACCGTATGCTACGGTCTTCGTCTGGTTGGCAGTGCCCGCCGTGAAGTTTCCGCCTGCGACGAATGTACCGCCGTTCGTGGAAACGTCAAATGTAATGGTATAGTTATTTACCGTCCAGTGTGACCAGAGATGCTGTTCACCCGAAACTGTAACGGCATCGACCGCACTGTCGGGAGTGATGAATACGCTGTCGGCAGTGATCTTTGTGCCTTTGCCGCCCTTTTCCGTATACCAGCCCTGGAATGTGTAGCCGGTCTTCGTGATGGTCGGGAAGGTATCTCCGCCACTCGGAGATTTGATGTCGTTGTAGGTATCGCCGAAGTCAACGGCACCCGTAAGAACCGAGGGCGCACCTACAAGAGAAGCATCGCCGAGTACGTGGTCGATCTTCTGAACGTGAACTTCGTTGAATGTAATTGTACCTGCGCTGCCCATACCAAGACGGAATGCCATCCAGGGCGCGCCTGCCGGAACGGTAAACGTAAACGTCTGTCTGAAGTAGTTACCGCCGAGGTTTTCATATGTCGAGTTGCTTAAAAGGTTGCTTCCGTAGGATGTTCCGCCCTCGGTAGCGTAGAAGAAGAGGTAATTGCGGACACCGGGGTTTGCAGTTGAGCTTACCGCTTCACCCGTAGCATCAAGTCTTGTAAAGTACGTGGTGAATCTGTACGTTGCACCCTCTTCAAGGAGAGTCATGTGGGTATTCGTTCCCGTATAGGGAGTGGTGTATACATCAATCGCCGTGGATCCGTCATTGGGAATAGCGGTGATTGTAAGGTCGGGAGTATGCGGATCGGCATACGCTTCTAAAGCCGACCAACCGGCACCCGATGAAACACTGCCGCCGATATGGGTAGTCACCGAATTAAACTTATTAATCCAGGCACGGTAGCTGACCTCGTTGTCGAAGTGGAGAAGGTAGTCGTTGGCATCCCACTGCGCCGTAAAGACCTGGTTGTCGTTGGCAAATTTCCATACGACCTTTTCACCGTTTGTGCCGCCTTGATACAGTCTGTCTTCACCGCTGAAATGCCAGCCGGCGAAGCTGTAGCCCGTTCTCGTGGGAAGTATGGTTGAAAGTGAGTAATACTGATCGAACGTTGCCGCATCCGTATACGTATAACGGTTTCCGTCCATTACGGGACTGCCCGTGTAGTTCCACGTACCGCCGTTGGTATCGTAGGTTACGTCATACTTGTTCGCCGTGTAGTAGAAGGTCCAGGTATACGAATTCGCCATATCGACGTTACGTATCTTGTACCTCGTCATTCCGTCGACGGTGACAACGTTGATACCGTCATCGGCTATTCCGTTGCCGTCAAGATTTTCCGTAAGAGATGTAGAGCCTGCAACCGCGGTGTACGAATGCTTTGTATAGCCTTCGTACTCGTTGTAGTAAGCGTACATATCGTCGCCGTACCTGTAGCCGGCTTCTTCTGCACCGAGAGCCGTAGAGCCGTCATACTTCGCCGTTCTCGCCTGGTGCGATGTTCTCGCAGTACCCGACTCTCTCATAAGGTTGGTTGTCGAGGGAGCCGTCGCCGAGTTGAATGAGCTTCCGGGAACAGCAAGCTTCGCCGCATACTGGAGAAGCTGTACCTGATATGCCTCGTATGCCGTAGAGCCTGCCGCATACCATCTCGACGGACTCTGCGTTCTTACATACGTCCAGTAGGCGTTACGTAAACTCGTCTTGTTGACGCCCGATGAGTTAATCGTATAATCCGCATAGGAGTGTGCCGATTGTGAGTGGTAGACGTTGTACGCCTGAATCTTTACGTGAATCGCCGTACCGATCGACGTGCCGGCGGTAATCTGTCCCGCCGCGCACTCTCGGGCCGTGCTGCTGTTTACGGCATTCGGAACGTTCAGGATTCCCGTTACGTAACCGCCCGACTTATCTTCACGGTTTGTATACCATGAGTAAAGCTGTGGATATGAACTGTAAACCGAGAATCTCGAAGTATCAACGATAAGCGTACCGCTCGAAGTAACCGTCTTGCTTCCGCCGTCGCTTTCGCTTCCGCTTGCACTGCTACCTGTGGTTAAACCGCCGACGTGAAGGATAACTCTCGAGTGAGAGTCAGAGTGCCATGTCTGCTCGTTATTACAGCTTACATCGATGGTGTAGTCACTTCTGTTGTTATACATAATGGTATAAGCATACATTGTATATACCTGCTTATTATGTACATAATGTACCGTCCATTTAAGGAAGCGGTAGTAGTTTACGGAAACAGTACTCGACAGAGTAATCTGCGTCATCTGCTTGTTGACCGTTCCCGTGTTGGGATAAAGCCAGCCGGCACCCGAAGCGGATATGGCGGTACCCGTTTTCTGTACACCGCCGATCGTCATCGATGCGATACCGTTGTTGCCCGTCGCCGTCGAGGTGGGAAGACCGATTCCCGTACCGCCCGAATTGACGGCGAACTGGTTGGTTGAAACTTCACAGTGGATTTCAACCGCCGTGGCACCCGAGAGATTGAAGTAAACGAGTGCACCCGCGGCAGCCGTACCGAGAGCAAGGTTCTGTGTTACAGCACCGCTTGTATTGACACCGTAGAAATACTTACCGACGGTTGTGCCGTCCATGAAGATAACTTCGGGGACATAGAGCGTGGGCTGAGGAGGCTTAACGTTCACGTTCTCCGTGCTTGTGAAGTGCGAATCTCTGTAGCCTACCGCGTTGACATACGCATTGTAAAGAGCGTTTGTCGCGTCGGTAACCTGTGCGGCAGTTGCCTCGGGGTTACCGAGTACCGTTGAGCCGTTAAGAATCGCGGTATTCATTGTATTGACATATCCCGTCCACGTTGCGTCGTTGGCAATGGAGTCTGTCTGCCAGCCCTGGTTGGTGGCAGTATATATGTAGCTTCTGAGTGTACTCTTATCAACGATATTGATGTCGAGATAGAAATTGAGATATACATGGACACTCGATGAACCGGAACGCTCAAAGTGGAGTTTGCCCTGCATGGTGAGGGTTGTCGAATTCAGCGGAACGGCACCCGTGGGATTATATGTACCGTAGGAAACGGCATCTCCGCCCTCCTCGAAGTTACGTTCCGAAATAACGTTCATCGAACCGTCCGTCGACTTGAAGTGGAACTTATGGGTACTCGATGAAGACTTCGATTTGATAAGCCAGAAGCCGCCGCAAAGGAACGGAATCTGCGAATACTCCGTATAACGGCTGCGGTCGATGGTGAGAGTACCCCTCGTGTAGTTGGCAGTATTTGAAGGCCATGTTATGTTGGTGTCGCTGTTACGGTGACGTCCGTTGTGCTTCCAGCCGCCCGATGTGCCGCTGTCGCCGTCGCCGTAGGTCGTTTCCTGGAAAATGCTCATATCATCAACATAACCGTCGGAGTTACCGCCGATAGCCGCAGGCATCTGGACAATGGGAGCCACACCCCTTGCCCCCTTTGAGGAAGAGGTGTTCGGCTGGTCGGAATATGCGGAATATCCGCCCGACGCTTTATGAATACCGGCAATGAAGAAGAAGCCGTTACCGACGGGCTCGTTACCGATACTCGTCTTGTACTTGTGGGATCCGCCCATACCGACGGACGCGTTGAGTCGCGGTGAGTACATGTAGATATTTCTTACAATGGTACGCGCCGCCGATTCGCCGGTAATCTTGTAGGTGATGGTTACCTTGGCGGGACCGTCCTTGACGCTGGACTGACCTCCCGTGATAACCCATTGACGCATACGGCCGGAACCGCTCTGGTTGAGCGTCCAGCTTGCGTTGGCAATGGCAATGGAGATGCTGTCACAGGCAGCCGCACATTCGAAATAAATCAAGCCCGACGTCTGGTTGGGACTGACGTGAACGCCGCCGTTCACGTCGTTGTCGACGTAGTACTTGAAATCGTACGGACTTGACTGATCCGCAGGGTCCAGATAGATGGTTTCGGGCATCTGCACCATTACTTTGGTTTCGAACTCTTCGTCGAGGGGATCGATCTGCAGGAATGCAGCGGCATCAATGCCGAGGTCCCCGAAGAAGAAGGTCGATACCACAAGCAGGGCGACAACCATCATACTGAAAGATCTCTTTAATGTTTTCATCGTCTTTCATTTCCTCCTTTGTGGCGATGTCCGCAAGAAGCCTTACGGAACACACGGTCAGAATAAGGTAAAAGTACACTTATACTTATATTCATTGTCAGTTTACCATTATAAAAGCAAGTTGTCAATACCTATTATCAGTATTTTTTATCATTGTTTCGATTTTTCCCATACCCGCTAATCTTCCCCGCTCTCTTAAAAATTTTTTCTTTTTTCCGAATTTTTCTGCGCTCTGCTCCGCCTCTTTTTTCGTTATGCGAACTATTCTGTTCCGTTTTTGTATATCTTGTATGCCTTTTCTTTGCCTGTTACGAAATATTGTGTTGTATAAAAAATCCTCGTATCCCCCTTTACTTATCCTCTTTTTAGTATTATAATATACCTTATAATTAACCATATTTTGCATTGTGAGGTTTTTTCAATGGAAATCAGAAGAGGTAACAAAAAAGAATTCAACACCATCATCGACTTCATCAATTTCGTCTTTTCGTCCAACAAGGGAGGCTGTCCCCACGACTTTCTCAATCTCTATGCCAACCTTTACCACGAAACGGACGAATCCATGTATAATCTTATCAACATGTGGGACGGTGACCTCATCGTCGGCTCCGTGCTCGCATTTCCCAGAACGCTTTCCGTCGGCGGCAGAACGCTTTCCGTCTGCGGTATCGGCTCCGTCGCCTGTCATCCCCGTTACAGAGGACAGGGCATCATGTCGAAGCTTCTCGAATACAGCAATGCCGAAATGAAGAAGAACGGCGTTCAGCTCTCCAACCTCGGAGGCAGACGCTCCCGCTACAATCACTTCGGCTACGAAAATGCGGGCAACAGCTATCGCGTTTCCCTCTCGACAATTGCCTTCAAGGCTTCGGGCTACAAAAAGAAGGGGTATTCTTTCGTCCCCTTCACTCTCGACGATACCGATACGGTCAGAAAAATGCACGATCTCTACGACTCCAAGCCCATTCACTACGTCTACTCCGACGAACAGTTCTTCCTTCGCCTTATCATCCCCGCTTCCGAACTCGCCGTTCCCTATGCGGTTTATGATGAAAAATCAGAGCTTCTCGGCTATGTCGCAATCGACAAGTACGGCTCCGACTGTGAATTCCGCGAAATCTGCCTCTACGACGACGCTCTCACTTCCGACGTCATCATGGAATACGTCGCTCTCAACATGACGGCCGTTTCCGTTTCCTTCTACGAATATCAGATGGACGATTTCATCCCCATCGCCTCTATCGGATCTCTCGTAAGGCACGTCGATTCGGGCATGTGGGCCGTCCTCGATTGGAAAAGCGTCATTTCGGCAATGCTTTCCTTCAAGGCTTCCTACTCCGCACTCCCCGAAGGCTCCCTCGTTCTCGCTCTCGGCGACGAAACTCTCGAGGTTTCTCTTCGCGACGGTGAAGTCAGCGTTCTCGATTCAACCGACTGTCCCGACTTCTCCTTCGGCAAGCTCGAAGCCATTTCCGCACTTACGGCGCCCGTGACAAGCTCTTATTTCAGAAAGCATTCAAATCCCGATAAACTCGGACTTGCCCTTCGCTGGTTCCCCCTTCCCCTTGCCTGCCTCAGCGGTGAAAGAGTCTGAGAAAGGAGTCTTTATGTCAGGTAAAGCCCTGAACAAACCCTTCAGCTACGTGCTGATGCTGTTTTGTCTTACCGTATTCCAGATTTTCTCGTTCTTTCCCGTCGTTTTCTCCGACGGAACGGTAAATTCGGACATGCTCATGTTCTCCGCCGCCTATATCGCCTTCGAATGGCTCTATCTCCTGCTTTGCCGTCTGTTTACGTCACGCGACGACTTCGCCCTCGAGATAATCGCCTTCTTCCTGTCCGGTATAGGCATGGTGATCTGTGCTTCCATAAGTAATAAATATGCTCTCAAACAGCTTATTGCCATTGCAATAGGTGTATTTTGCTTTACCGTCATCTCCGCCATTCTCCGAAGCATCGATACCGCCATGTTCCTTCGCATGCCTCTCGCCGTCGCCGCCGTCGCTTTGCTCGCCGTTAACCTCCTTCTCGCAAAGGACACCAACGGCGCACGCAACTGGCTCGATCTCAACTTTTTTTCGGTGCAGCCCTCCGAACTCGTCAAGGTCGCCTTCGTCTTCGTCGGCGCCGCAACTCTCGAAAAGCTTCAGGCAACACGAAGCCTTACAAAATACATCATTTTTTCCATCGTCTGTATCGGCACACTTTTCCTTATCCGCGATTTCGGTACGGCACTCATTTTCTTTTTCACCTTCATCGTCATCGCCTTCATGCGTTCCGGTGACATACGTTCCATTCTCCTCATCTGCACCGCCGCTCTGCTCGGCGCCGTTCTCATCATCTATTTCAAGCCCTACGTCGCCAGCCGTTTCGCCACTTACCGACACATCTGGGAGGATGTCAACGGTAAAGGCATGCAACAGACACGAGTTCTCATCTACAGCTCCAGCGGAGGTCTGCTCGGACTCGGCATCGGCAACGGTAAGCTTCGCAACACCGTCGCTTCCACCACCGACCTCGTTTTCGGCATCGTCTGCGAAGAGTTCGGTCTGCTTCTCGCTTTCCTCATCATTCTCTCTTTCGCCGTCATCGCGATATATGCAGTCAAGGGCTCCCGCAAGAGCTCTTCCGTTTTCTACTCGATAGCCTCCGTTTCAGCGGCAAGTCTTCTGCTGTTTCAGCTCTCGCTCAACGTATTCGGCATTACCGACCTTCTGCCCTTTACCGGAGTTACTCTCCCCTTTGTCAGCAGAGGCGGTTCAAGCATGATTTCCTCGTGGGCCCTGCTCGCCCTCATAAAAAGCGTAAGCTTCAACATCGGCGATATCAACCCTTACCGCCGTAAGAAGAATAAATCAAAACATAAGGGGGTTATCGTTTGAACAAAACTACCCGACGCGCTTTCGCCGTCATCCCCTTCATCGCACTCTTCCTTGCGGCATCCGTTTTCCTCATGTATCTTTTTGCTTCCAACGGTTCCGTCTGGTCTTCTCATAAGAATAACACCCATATATTTTCCTCCGGTCGAATCGTCAATGCAGGCTCCGTTTACGATTCCTTCGGCGTTACCCTCGCTTACTCCTCCAACGGCAACCGACTCTATAATTCCAACGCGTCCATACGACGTTCCACTCTCCATGCCGTCGGTGACACATCGGGCGTTATTTCCACGGGTGCTCAGAATGCCTACAAAAAATATCTCACCGGGTACAGCTTCGTCAACGGCATTTATTCTCTCAAAAAATACGATACCGGAAACAGCATCTATCTTTCTCTGTCTGCACGTGCCTGCTCCGCCGCTCTTTCTGCTCTCAACGGTTTTAACGGCGCCGTCGGTGCATATAATTACAAGACGGGTGAGCTGCTTTGCAATGTTTCCGCACCCACGTACGATATCAACAACATCCCCTCCGATCTTTATTCCAACTCAAAGTATGACGGCGTTTTTCTCAACCGCTTCTTCTCGGGTGTTTATACTCCCGGCTCCGTCATGAAGATCGTTACCGCCATATGTGCAATTGAAAACATCCCCGACATTTCTTCGAGAACTTTCGTCTGCAACGGAAAAGTCGAAATAGGCGGCAGTGACATTATCTGTATGTCCACTCACGGCGAAATCACTTTTTCTCAGGCGCTCAATAAATCGTGCAACTGTGCGTTTGCCGAAATTTCCCGTCTTCTCGGAAAAACTAAACTCACCGCAACCGCCAACGCTCTCGGCTTCAACACGGCTCTTAAAGCCGACGGCGTCAATCTCGCCATAAGCACCTTCGATCTCTCCGATGCAAATGAGCACTTCGTGTCCTGGGCAGGCATCGGTCAGTACGAAACACTGCTCAATCCCTGCCACATGATGATGATTGCCGGCGCCGTTGCAAATAACGGCTCGGGTGTTTCCCCGTCCGTTCTCAGCAAGGTAGTTACTCCGTCGGATATCACGGTATTTAAAGCTTCCGCTTCACCCTCTCCCATTTCCGTTAATCCCGCAACGGCGAAGGCCTTGCGTTCACTTCTTCGTTCCAACGTTGAATTGCAGTACGGAGATTCACGTTTCCCCAACCTCAAAATGTGCGGCAAAACGGGCACTGCCGAAATAGACGGCAAGGCTTCGCATTCGTGGTTTGTCGGTTTTTCTCTCCGCGACGATTTCCCCGTTGCCGTGGTCGTTATCGCCGAAAATGCAGGCTCGGGCAGCGGTGTCGCAATCAACACTGCCAACGCCGTGCTTCAATCTCTTCTGTCCGTCTACTGATTTCTTGCGAAAGGAGCTTCTCCATGTTTTTAAGATGCTTCGGCTGTATGAACGAACTTCCCGATCATACCGATATCTGCCCCGTGTGCGGCTTCAATAGAATCATTTCCGAAAACCCCAGGGAGTGTCTTGAACTCGGATATCTCCTCGGCGGTCGTTTCGTCATCGGAAAAGCTCTCGGCATAGGAAGCTTCAGCGTCAGCTATATCGCGTGGGACTGCGTCGATGAAATCCCCGTGACCGTCAAGGAATTTCTGCCGTCCGATCTCGCTTGCCATCATTCGGGATCGTCCTCTTTGCGTTTCTTCTCCGATGACGACAGAGAAGCCTTTCAATCGGGACTTTCGAAGTATCGCTCACTCACCGTGAAGCTTTCCGAGCTTTCCCATCTCGAATGTGTTCACAACATCATCGCCTTTATCAACGAAAATGAAACCGGCTATGCCGTTATGGAATATCTTGTCGGTCAGACGCTCAAACATTTTCTCTCACAGTACAGAACTCTCACCTACGCCGATGTACTCGACATCATGTGCCCCGTAATCCGTACCGTTTCGGCTCTTCATAAAGAAAATATTTATCATCTCTCAATTTCTCCCGATAATATTTTCCTTTGCGACGACGGCCGTGTTACTCTCCTCAACTTCGCATCGGCCCGCTTCGAAATGTTTTCCGACACTTCGCGCCGTTCAATCTTTTTGCATCACGGATTCGCTCCCATCGAAATGTATTCCGACAGTCTTTCTGCCGACAGCTCTTCCGACGTTTATTCGCTGTGTGCGGTAATATACAAAATGATCACGGGCGCCGTGCCTCCCGAGCCTTTCGCACGACGTGACGGTGCCGAAATTCTCTCACCCGAAAAACTCGGCTTCACAGTTCCCGAAAAAACACAGAAAGCCCTCATGCAAGGTCTTTCGCTTTATCAGAAGGACAGAATCCGTTCGGCCGATGAGCTTCTCAGAATTCTTGACGATTCCGGCGTTTCCGAAAAGAAAAATATTTTTTCCCGACTTTCTCCGAAAGCCGTCATCGCCGCTGTCGCTTGTATCGCTGTAATAATTACGGCGGTCATCGTTGCCGTTTCGCTTTCCGGGAAAGATAAGCCTTCCGTCGATACGGATGATCCCACCGTTTCCGAAACCGTCGATTACACCGACATTCCTTCCGACTTCACTCTCACCGATTGTAATGTCGATTTCGACAGCATTTCTCTTCTCGAAACGGCAGACAAACAGCCCGTTTCCTGCGATGTTTTTGTTTTCAGCAAGAACAACCTTCTCGGTCTTATAAAAACTGACGGAACAGTTATCAAAGAGGCCTCGTACCGTTCCGTTGTTTTTGATTCGAAAAAAAATGCCGTTCTTCTCGACGGCAATTCATATATCACTCTTTCGGGAAGTCCGATTACCGTTTCCGACAACGAGGAAGCCGATAATCTTCCCGCGCTTTCCGACAAGTATCTTTTTGATGCGGAAAACTACACCTCATCAAGAGTCGGCACCGACGAGAATTATCCTCAGTTTGTTTCCGAGGGCTCATTTATAGTATCCGATTCAACCGGAAAATTCGGACTCATCACAAGAGGAAATCTCATGGTCGATATTGTTTACGACGAAGCACTTCCGCTCTCATGCGGAGTTACCGCCTTCCGACAAGGTAATGACTGGTCATATCTTAGCATTTACGGTCACGATATATTTGAACGCACCTTCACCGCCTCCGATTTCGGCGGAAAAAACCCGTTTTCTTTTTCCGAAGGAACAGTTCCTCTTCCCGACAAAGAAAGCGGTCTTTGGGGATATTACGATTTCAACGGCGACATCCTCATCGAATCACAGTTTCTGTCCGCATTACCGTTTGTCAACGGCAGATCTTTCGTAAAAACAACTGACGGCTGGCAAATAATTTCTCTTGCCGAAGAAAAAGAAGACACCGTAACCTCCCTTTGCGGTAACAATGCAACTTTCACGCTCAACATCACAAACGGACTTCTTGAAATTTCCGGCTCGGGAGAAATATGGGATTTCACCAAGACAAATTCTCCGTGGCATCCTTATCGCAACATTATCCGCACCGTGAGAATTACAGGTCAGATCACCTACATCGGCACATATTCTTTTTACGGCTTCACAGCACTTTCCTCCGTGACGCTTCCGGGATCACTCCTTTCCGTCGGAAGCTCGGCATTTGAATCGTGCCGCAAGCTTCGCTCAATATCTCTCCCGTCATCTCTCACTCTTATCTGCGACGAAGCTTTCAAAAACTGCACGGCTCTTTCAAGCCTCGTATGCCCTTCATCTCTTAACTATATCGGCATCTCCGCATTCAGAAACTGCACCGACATCACAAAAGTTTCACTCGGAGATAATCTGTATACCCTTTCGGAATACGCCTTCTACGGCTGTTCTTCCGTAACTCAGCTTTTCATTTCATCAAAGTATATTGATATCGGCAATTATGCTTTTGCGAAGTGCACTTCTTTGAAGGAAGCTTCTCTCCCCTCCAAGGCATCTTCAATCGGCAAGGGCGCGTTCCTCGACTGTTCTTCGCTAAGCACCGTCACCGTTCCTCTCGGTGTTACCGAAATCAGTGACGAGGCTTTCAAAAACTGTTCTTCGCTCACCGAAGCCACTTTCAGCGACGGACTTGTAACCGTCGGCAACGAAGCATTCTCGGGTTGCACTTCTCTTCAACGTGCGACTCTTCCTCAGTCGGTCCGAACTGTGGGTGACCGTGCCTTTTGCGACTGTTCTTCTCTTGTCAGTGCTTCCGTTCCATCTGCCGTGACAATCGGCGCTTACGCTTTTTCGGGATGTATCTCTGTTTCATCCTTTGAAATTTCCGAAACTGTACGCAATCTCGGAGCCTATGCGTTTAACGGTTGGTTACCGCGTCAGAATATCTACGGCAAGAATATGCTTCTTAAACTGACAATTGCAAAGCCTTTCGGGTGGGACAGCAACTGGAACAAAAACTGCAATGCAAATATTTCTGCAAGATAGGAGATTTTCACAATGAAAACTTTTGATAAATCAAAAAAACTCGATCATGTAGCTTACGACGTCAGAGGTCCCGTCGTCGATGAAGCAAACAGAATGAGCGAACGCAATATAGAGATTCTGAAGCTCAACATCGGCAACCCTGCGCCGTTCGGATTCCTTGCACCTCAGGAAATTATCGACGATATGCAGCGTATGCTCAAAGACAGTGAGGGCTATTCCGATTCAAAAGGAATTTTCGCCGCACGTAAGGCTATTATGCAATACTGCCAGCTCAAACACATTCCCAACGTCACGGTAAATGATATTTACACGGGAAACGGTGTTTCGGAGCTTATCACGCTTTCAATGCAGGGGCTTCTCGATCACGGCGACGAAATACTTATTCCATCACCCGACTATCCTCTCTGGACCGCATCGGCAACTCTTGCGGGCGGTACGGTAAAGCATTACCGCTGTGACGAAAACAATTTCTGGTACCCCGATCTTGAAGACATCGAAAGCAAAATCACAAAAAACACAAAGGGTATCGTTGTAATCAACCCCAACAATCCCACGGGCGCCTTGTATCCCGTTGAGATTTTGCAGGGTATTGTCGATATTGCACGTAAGCACCGACTTATCATATTTGCAGATGAAATCTATGACCGTCTTGTGTATGACGGAAAACAGCACACCGCAATTGCTTCTCTTTGTCCCGATCTTTTTTGTGTTAACTTTAACGGACTGTCGAAATCTCACCGCATTGCCGGATTCAGAAGCGGATGGATGTGCCTGAGCGGTGACAAGAGTTACGCAAAGGGATATATCGAAGGACTCAACATGCTTTCTTCCATGCGCCTTTGCTCAAACGTTCCCGCACAGATGATCATACAGACGGCCCTCGGCGGATATCAGAGTGCAGATGCTCTTCTTTGCCCCGGAGGACGTCTTTACGAACAGAGAGAGTACATCACAAAAGCTCTCAACAGTATTCCCGGTATTTCCGCCGTAAAGCCCGATGCGGCTTTCTACATATTCCCGAAAATCGACAGGGAAATGTTCAACATTCACGATGATGAGCAGATGATGCTTGATTTCCTTCATGCGGAACATGTGCTCATGGTCCCGGGCAAGGGCTTCAACTGGACGGAGCCCGATCACTTCAGAATCGTTTATCTTCCCGATATCAACACCCTCGATGAAGCCATGGAAAAGCTTCGCAGATTCCTCAAAACATACAGACAGTGACATATGAAGAAAGACCTCCCGACTTCGGGAGGTCTTTGACTGTCGATAAAGTCGTCATACCGTGTATAAACTCTTTTATAAAGTGAATCACAGAGTTTTTTCAATGAGTCGCCATATGCTTTATTATCGTAGGTTTTAAAATATTATTCATATGCACTTGCCCCTTTTTTGCCTCTCGCCGTACCTTTGTACTGCTTCGGGCAAAAGAAAGGGGCATCTGACTTCCTTTCTCGAAGTCATACCGTGTCGAAAAACTTTCGTTTTTCGACACGCTGAAAGACCTCCCGATTTTGGGAGGTCTTTCGTATATTATTATTCAAATAAAGGTGTTGTGAAATATCTTTCCGCCGTGTCGGGGAGTACGGTTACGACCGTTTTTCCCTTGCCGAGCTTCTTTGCAAGCTTCATTGCCGCGGCAACATTCGTTCCGCTTGAAATTCCGCACATAAGACCCTCTTTTATCGCAAGATCTTTTGCCGTCTGAATTGCTTCTTCATCCGTAATTATACAGACATCTTCGAAAATATCGGTATTGAGAATTTTCGGAATAAGTCCGTCGCCGATACCCATCTGAAGATGTGTACCTATCGTTCCGCCTGCAAGAATAGCCGCATTCTCGGGCTCTACCGCCCATATAACTATATCGGGATTCTGTGCTTTCAGCACTTCTCCGATTCCCGTTATGGTACCGCCCGTTCCTATTCCCGAACAGAAGCCGTGTATCGGACGTGCAGCCTGCTCCATTATTTCAAGCGCCGTATGATGACGGTGCACGGTGGGATTTGCAGCATTTTCGAACTGTTGGGGAATAAAAACTCTGCTGTCCTCTTTCGCCATTTCATAAGCAAGATTTACACATTCCTCAATACAGTCACCGATATTTCCCGCATCGTGTACCAGTCTTACCGTTGCTCCGTAATGCTCAACAAGCATTCTTCTCTCCTGACTTACGGAGTCAGGCATAATTATAACGGTTTTATATCCTCTGACTGCTCCCACAAGCGCAAGACCTATGCCCTGATTACCGCTGGTCGGCTCTACGATTATCGTATCCTGATTTATAAGACCTTTTCTTTCGGCATCAAGAATCATGTTGTACGCCGTTCTTGTTTTTATGGAGCCTCCGACATTGAGTCCTTCATATTTTACAAGTATCTCTGCACTGTCGGGATCCTGCATCCTGTTCAAACGGATAAGCGGCGTATGCCCTATCGCTTCGAGAACATTATCATAAACCAAGTGTATCAAACCTTTCTTTACGTCTGCTATGCTGTCATTACATTATATTACAATACCGAGAATCGGACAATCAGCTTACCGTAAGTGAGAAACAGTGTGACTTGAGATTTCCCGAAATAATCCTTTCTTCAACAGCTTTCATGATCATCTGGCGGAAAGTGTTTCCCAACATCACTTTGTCACCCACTCTGATTTTCCTGACATATCCGATATCTCCGCGCGCACCGTCGTGATCTTGTATCTCTATCCAACTGCCGGGCGAACCGCTGAGAGTTATCTGCCCGCTCTTGTCCTTCGATGAATTGTAAAATGCAACAACTTTTTTGAATTCCTCGCTTGTAAGCGTGAAAACGTACGGTCCCGCCTTCTCGGGACTTACCACTCCGCCCGTAAGAGTCGGATAATCGTTTCCGCCCCAGGTATCCTTTGCACTCGACGTCTTTCCTGCAGAGCTCGAATAGAACGGAGTAAAGGCAGTCTTTCCCGTGGAAGTGTAGACAAGATACTCTCCGTAAACCTCATCGATAGCTTTATCGATATACGATATATTTGCATACGTATCGGGGTTTCCGTCATAACAGTTTATCTTGTTTGTCGCTATGGAAAAACCGTAATACTTTACATAGGTATATATGGCAACTACCTGCGCCTTGATGGCTTCGCCCGTGGTCGCCTTGCAGTTTCCGCCGAACTCCTTTAAAGTCGGAGGCCAAGCGGTCTT
>JAZSPN010000036.1:0-1820 GCA_045537495.1 Acutalibacteraceae bacterium | reverse complement strand
CGCCCTCGATGTTGGCGATGAGCTTTCTGTAACGCTCTTCGTGCTCTTTTTCGATCTTTGCAACTTCTTCGAAGAGGTATGCGATGTGATCGAAGCCTTCTTCCTTTGCTTCCTTTGCAAAGGTCGCATACATGTCGGTCCATTCGTAGTTTTCGCCGGCGGCGGCATCTTCGAGATTTGTGAGAGTGTCGGGGATACCGTCGTGAAGAAGCTTGAACCAGATTTTCGCGTGTTCCTTTTCGTTGTTTGCAGTTTCTTCGAAAAGTGCGGCTATCTGAACATATCCGTCCTTCTTCGCCTTGGAAGCGTAGTAGGAATACTTATTTCTTGCCTGAGATTCGCCTGCAAATGCGGCCATGAGATTAGCTTCTGTTCTTGAACCTTTAAGTTCCATTTTGTTGTCCTCCTTGATTATCTGAATATTTCAATCAACAAAGAATTTGCATCGTCGGGAGTAAATGTTCCCGGTGAACGCAAAAGCCCGTTGTTGTTGTACCATCTCGGGTAAAGCCTTTCTATGTCGGCGTCGGAAAGACGTACGTTGACGCAGGGTGCTGTGCTTTTGACAATTTTTATAACGCTGTCAATATCGTATCCTGTTTTTTTCGAAAAATACTTTGCTTTTTCGGGAGAGGAGATTTCACTGTGACAAAGATAATGGGGCAGAAACACGGCGCACGCCGTTCCGTGAGGGACTGAAAATTCCTCGGAAAGAAAATAGCCCATGGCATGAGGAAAAGCAGTGCCCGTAACACTTATTGCATAGCCTGCATAAACCGAAGACAGATAAAGAGCCTCCTTGTCTGTTCTGTCGAGAGAGGAGAGCCCTTTTTCGAGCAGGGGCAAAAGCATTTCGCATGAGCGAAGGGCGAACATCTGTGAGATATCGCACGAAGCTTTTGAGAAAAAGCTTTCAATGCTGTGTGACAGTGCATCGACGGCGCATGAACGTGTGAAGGTGTCGGAAAGAGTGTCAAGATATTTAACATCACCCATAGACAGAACGGGATATATTCTGTCATCGCGTATGCTCTTTTTTCTGCCGTCGGAAGAAGTCAGCACGGATACGGGAGTGACTTCGCTTCCGGTGCCGGCGGTAGTTCCGACACAGACTACGGGCAGAGGAGTGTTTTCCCATTCGAGCGAATACAGACCGTTTTCGTCGAGATTTTTATTTGCCGAAAATACTGCAACGGCTTTCGAAGCATCGAGGGGAGAGCCTCCGCCTATACCGATGATAAAATCGGCACTGAAGCCTCTTGCGGTATTGCCTGCTTCGATGCAGGAGGAAACCGTAGGATTCTGCTCTATGCCGTCAAAAACGGTGTACGGGATTTTTTGCATATTGAGAGCTTCGGTTACATCGGAAAGTGCGCCCGATTTTAAAGCGGAGTTTTTTCCCGTCACAATAAGACAGCGCGTGCCGACTTCTGATATACGGGATGCGTTGTTTATAACACAGTCTTTTTCAATAAAAAGACGTGTCGGAGTAAAAAAACTGAGTTTCATCAAAGTATCTCCGAGTAAGTTTTATATAATAATTATAACATAAGTATACAGTATTTTTCAAGTTAAAACAATATATTACTGCATTTTGTATAATTGACATTCAGAGAAAATAAGTGTATAATCGTATTCGGTTAAAAAAGACAAAAAATAGGAGTGAATTACAATGCCTTTAGTAACAACCAAAAAAATGTTCGAAGATGCCTATAAGGGCGGTTACGCAGTCGGCGCTTTCAACGTAAACAACATGGAAATCATCCAGGGTATCGTTGGTTCCGCTTCCAAGCTTAATGCTCCCCTCATTCTCCAGGTTT
>JAZSPN010000007.1:0-17624 GCA_045537495.1 Acutalibacteraceae bacterium | reverse complement strand
ATGGCTACGATCCGACTTAAACAGAGAAATCACGGCATTTATCGATTATCATTCACCGTGGTGCTGGGGAGAAGCGAATGATGAGCCTCATGTACACTTAGGACCCGAAACGGAGCCTACACCGTTCTTGCAGGAGGAATTCGTAACGAGGCTTGAAGAGATAACAAAAGCCGACAAAAGAGATGCTATACGCTACAACGGAGTACACTCTCATCAGGGCGGTGCGGCAAACAGTTTCGGTACACCGTCGTCGAAAAACTACTTCAAGCACGAGCGAAAGGCGAATATCTCACTTACGGTTGAGAATCCCTATGCGGGAAATCTTTCAAAAGGGTACACGGTCACTCAGCTTCGCATATTCGGTGAACACATCGCGAAAGCACTCAGAGAAACAGTGAAAAAACAGTAGTGTGTGCGGAAAAGTCAGACCGCATAAAACGAGAATGATAAACTGAAAAAACGGGGATGTGAAAACGGCAGTTTTCACATCCCCGTTGAAATTTATGTTTTTTTGAATTCGAACATGACGATGCTGTTCTTCGGAATGAGAAATCTGCCGTCCGACGGTAAATCTCTTTCCGTAAGGCCGTTTGTGCCGTCGAGAATACGGTAAGCGGTGACGTTGAAGCCGTCGCACGGCGAGATATCGGCATAAAGATCGTCGCTTATGTTGACGGTCAGAGCCTTTCCGACGGTACCGTCTGTTGCGGCGAGAATCGGCAGATCGGATGCACAGAACACCTCGTTGCCGAGGACGTAAAGCTCACCGAAGGAGTGAACGGCGAAATAGGCGGGAAAGATGTCGAGTTTTACGGGGTTGAAAAGCCCCTGATACGAGCCGTGTACCTGGCCGTCATAGTACATGAGCATATCGAGCGGTTTTTTATGAAGCTTCAACATCATTTCGAGGATATGGCAGGCATCCTCTTCGGTGCCGCGTCGGTGAATTCCGGGATTCCATTCGTTGAGTATGCTTTCGGTGTCATTGAATCCGAATTCGTCGAGCTTGTGTCTTGCGTAATCGGCATACAGACAGTTGGTGTCGCTGTCGGCGTAGCTGTGCCAGGAAAAGAAATCGAAAGGACAGCGGTGATCGGGTGACGAAATGTAGCGAAGGAAGGCTTCAAAGAAATCGATGAAGTACTCCGTTCTCTGTGAAGAGTTGGCATTCTTTACGAAGCCGTCGTTAATCGCGTAGAATCCGCAGGAGGCGTAACCGCCTATCTTTATATAGGGGAACTTTTCTTTAAGATGTCTTGATGTCACTTCGTAGAGCTCAAAATACTGCTCTTTTGTACCTTTCCACATGGGGTTATCGGAAACGGACGGCTCATTGTCGGGCTCATTCCAGATTTCCCAATAGGTTATGCCCATCTCGAAGCCGTCGGCGAAACCGTGGTTGTAATGCTTGATGATGCCCTCACAGATTTCGGCCCATTTGAAGGGATCCTTCGGAGGGAAAATGTGATATGCCTTTATGCGGTGAGAGTTTTCTATTGTGGCACCGAGTCGGAAAAAAGGCTCGGTGCCGTTTTTTACAAGGTGAGTCAGAAGGTTGTCGGTGAAGGCGAAGTCGTAGGACGACGGATCCTCGGGATCTGCATCGAAATCGCGGAAGATGTTTTCGATATCGACGTAGCAGAAACCGCCGTAAGCACCGCCCGTGTCGTGAAGACGCGAATAGGGGATATGTGCATCGTGAAGATAGTGAAAAAGCCTGTCATCTGTGCCGAGAATGGGTGCATTGTTTATGGCATGGAAGGGCTTTATTTTGCCGACACGTTGATTGAAATTAATACTGATATTCAAAAAACCACCGCCTCAACATGAGTATATCACATGAAAAGAGCAAAATCAATTGAGTTCACGTATATTTTCGACGGCACTGTACCGAGTCATTTTTTTGATATTACCGTAAAGATTCAGACCGCAGAAAAGGAATATCGTCACAAGGACAAAAATGATCGGCGGTAAGGCAAACGGTAATTCGGTGCTGAACGAAGAGGTTACGTAACGGTAGAATGAGGCGTATATGCCGATACCGAGTACGGCAGGGGGACAAACGGTGAGAAGGAATTCCTTTATATAAATCATCGAAAGATCTTTTTTTGAAGCACCGACAGCACGAAGTGTACCTATCTGACGTTTGTTGCTTCTGATTTTGTTGTTGATCGAGTTATTGAACGTGCTGATGCAAATTGCAAGAAAGATTACCGACACGGCGGCGCATATAATCACGAGGATTTTTCTTGCCGTTCTGTCATCCTTGGATTCGAGATAATTCGACGTCACCTGAAGATCACACTTGTCAGCATATTTGCAAAGATAGTTGTAAACGAACGAATCCGTGGTGTCGTTATTTTCGAATTCGTCGTTGAGCTTAAGTGCGATTTTTGAATACGGAAGAGAGTTAAATCCCGTGATTTGTGATGCACCCTCCGAGGTTGTGATGAAGGAAAGATTATTAGCGAAGAACGTATACTCCATTGAAAAATACGGCATTACGACAGCACCTATCTTGTATGTATTCTCACCCGTTTTGCCGTCAACGGTTGTTTTAAGCATGATTTCGCTGCCTGCACGAAGCTCATTTTTCAAGGTGTAGATAACTTCTCCGCCACCGAAAAGCTCTTCACCCTCAACACCGAAAAAGTATCCCGTTTCGCCGACATCGTATACGCGATAGCTGATTTCGGGATCCGCCACCATTATTATTTCTTCGCCCGAGTTCAGCTTTTCAAAGTCGATCTCACCGTCATAGACTTCGAGAGAAAGCATGGAAATATACTCTTCGTCAATGCCGTAAACGGGCACGCTGTAAAGAGAATCGGCGGGAACGCTCAGGTATTCCTCAATGGCTTCTTTGTCAAGAGGTTCGTCATGACCTAGGCTGTTAATTCCGAGAAGTTTCGTGTAATCGTTCTGCTGTGTTTCGGCGGAAAACTCCTTGGAGCCGTAAACGTAGGAAAAATACGGGTATTTTCGCAGAGTTTCCACATCCTGAACGGGAATTGCACTGTCAGATATAATATCATCGTTTTCGTTAAGGGCATAACGTGAGCTGACGGTATAAATGTTCGGATCACCCATCTCACGGATACCGAAACCGATCTCCGACGTCACCGTGTAGCTGACGGAGGAGAAAATGATGATGAAAAATACCATAAGAGAAACCTGAACGTTTCTTCCCTTGTACAGACGTATGTTTCTTTTTGCGAGAGTCGAAGTCGCATTGAAGCTTTTTTTGCACTTTATTCTATATTTCTTTTTTCTTCGGGGACCTTCTGTGCCGCGCATCAACTGCATCGGCGAATAAGAAGCACTCTTTACAATGGCGATAAAAGAGATTATGAGCACACATAAAAGAGTCAGCGAGAGGACGATCGGAAACAGAACGATTTTCGGTGAGAAAACGTACGCCTCACCCAAAATCTTTACGCCGATGAGAACAAAGAGATAAGAAAACAGTACGGAAAACGGAAGCAGAAGAAGGAAAAGTCTGAGATTTTCTTTCAAAAAGCCTTTGATTATCTGCTTTTTCGTAGTGCCTATTGCACGTAAGAGTCCCGTTTGCCTGCTTCTTTCTCTGATGTCGGAGGAAACGTTGTTGTAAACGGCGAGAGCGCAAATGACGGAAAGTGTCAGAAAGACGGTGAAAGGCGTATTCGCAACAGCTATAAGAGAGGTGTTGTTTGCTATGTAAGAAGTGCGTATATTGTCAATATACAAAGGAGTAAAGTTTAAGTCGCTGTTGTAGACATAGTACCCCTCCGACGTATTGAGTGTATTGTCAACACGGGTTTTCATGTATTCGTTGAAATTGCTTGTGAAGTGATAACCCAGTTCGTCATAGACCTTATACGTCTTCGCGCTCTCTTTTGTAACCGTAAAATATGCAGAGAGCATCTCACTGTCGAAGAGAGAAGCACTGTCGGCACTGAGAAAAGCAGACGGCATAAATTTCGTAAGACCGAAATAGTCCTCGGCAGCCGTCGCATTGCTCTGCTTGTTTGAGAGAATACCGACAATGCGGAAAGACATCGTCCTTGAATCCTCGGAAAAGCCGTTTGAATCGGCAGACAGCATATTTAAAGTAATATCACGGTCCGCGACGGCAGTAATCCCCATTTGAGAAGCGACGGCACTTTCGATGGCGATTTCACCCTTTTTCTCGGGGTATCTTCCGTCGAGAAGTATGGGGTTATACATTTTTTTCGCCGTATCGTCGAGCCATGCGACAACACAGCCCATATTGCGTGAAGTGTCACCGTAAGCGAAGCCGACAATATGTGCATTGCCGTATTCCTCGACAACGCCGTCGGACACGGCCTGTTTAAAGTCGAATGTATCGGAATGAATAAAATAACCGTAGTAATCGCCGATATCACGGCTGGCGGCATTTTCTCTCGAAGTCACCAAGCTCCACAGAGTGAACATTGTACCGCTTATGAAAAACATAAGAAGAAAAGCCGAAATAACCGAAGTCAGATAATGACGCTTGTTCGCTTTAAGATGTGCGGGAATAAAACGGTTTTGTGAAGGATTCTTCATGACATATCACCCGCCTTGGTGTCACGGATAATTTTTCCGTCGTGCAGCGTAACGATTCTGTCAGCCTGCTCAGCGACGTGGATGTCGTGAGTTACGAGAATCAGGGTGATGCCGAATTCTTCCGCCACATATCTGAGCAGGGAAATAACCTCACGACCGCTTGCCCCGTCGAGATTTCCCGTAGGCTCATCGGCAAAGAGCACGGAGGGCTTGTTCGAAAGAGCACGTGCAATCGCTATTCTCTGCTGCTGACCGCCCGACATGGCGGAGGGCAGGTGAAAAAGACGGTCCTCGATACCGAGGGAGGACACGATTTTGTCTATGTACTGCATGTCAGGTTTTTTGCGGTCGAGCATTACGGGAAGCACGATATTTTCATAGCCGTTAAGCTCACCGACGAGATTGTACGACTGAAAAACGAAGCCGAAACGCCTTCTTCTCAAAACGGAAAGCTGATTGTCGTTGTACTCGGCGAGATTCTTGCCGTCGAAGAAAACGGCACCGTCCGTCGGAGTGTCGAGAGAGCTTAAAATGTGCAGAAGAGTCGATTTACCCGAACCGCTCTGTCCCGTTATTGCGCAGAATTCGCCCTGTTCAAAAGAAACGCTTATGCCGTCAACTGCCTTCACGGTGTCGATGCCGTTCGGATATTCTTTTCTGAGATCGGTACATTCAATAATTTTCATGATAACAACCCCTTTCAGTTTACGGTCATATTATAAACTGCCAACCTTTAAATAACGTGACATTAACCTTAAGAATTCGTAAGATTCAGCCGAAAATCAGAAATCTTCGGGCTGAATCTTAATGTTTGCATTTATTTTCGGAAAACAGACGGTGATTTTAAGTCCCGTCTGTCCGTTTTCGGCGGTAACGGTAGCATGGTGCTTGTCAAAAACTGCCTTCGCTATGGAAAGACCGATTCCCGCACTGTTTGAGGAGGAATTATCGGTGCGGAAAAATCTGTCAAAGAGAAACGGAAGCTGTTCATCGGGAACACCCTTGCCGTCGTCCTCAACGGTGAGAAGTGCGGAGGTTTCATTCTGACGTATCCCGATTGAAACCGTGCCGTCTTCTTTCGTGTGTTCGCAGGAATTTTTGATGATATTTCCGACGGCTTCACAAATCCACTCACGGTCGCAGCGGATGTCGGCGGTGCCGTTCACGGTGAATTTTTTGTTCGGAAAAAGAGGTGAAAAAGCGTTTACCGTTTCGTTGACCAAGAAGGACAGCGAATGATTTTCAAAATTCATGCTGTACGAATCACTTTTGATTTTTTCGAGCTTTAAAAGATTGTAAACGAGATTTTCCATCTTCGAAATAAGGAGAAGCTCTTTTTCGGTGTAAGAGGAAGAGGCGTTTTCCTTCTCGATTTCGCAGAAAAGACGTAGTCCCGCGAGCGGAGTTTTCAGCTGATGAGAAATGTCTGTGACGAAATCGACATTTTTTCTTGCCCTTTCGTCACTGTTCTTTTTAAGTAGAAGCATATCACCTTGAAGGTCGCAAATGCTGTTCTGAAGGAGTGAAAAAGCGCTGTCGCCGGTGCTGTAATCGGTTTTAGCGTCACCGTTTCTGAAATCTTCAATGCTTTTTGTGAGCTTTTCGGTTTTACGCTTATTCAGGAAAAGCAAGACGGCAAGACTCAGCGACAAAACAGTAAGCACCGCAACAATAACGGAAAGAATTATCTTCATGTTATTCCTCCCATCTGTAACCGACACCGCGCACCGTCAGAATATGAGAAGCGCCGATTTTGTCACGTAGTCTGCTGATGTGTACGGACAGCGTGTTGTCGTCGATGAAATCGCCGTCACAGTCCCATATATCGCGAAGAAGCTGAGAACGAGTCACTATAATACCCTTGTTGCGAATAAGCGACAAGAGTATGTGAAACTCCGTCGGAGTCAGGACGATGTTTTTTCCGTCCTTCTTAACCGACATATTTGCGGTATCAATGCTGATTGAACCGACGGATAGCTGAGAGGTCTGAGCCGAACGGCGAAGGAGCGCACGAATTCTCGACAGAAGCTCACGAAGCTTGAACGGCTTCGTGACGTAATCGTCGGCACCTGCATCAAGTCCTCTCACTATCTGAATTTCATCATCGAGAGCTGTCAGAAAGAGGATCGGAACGGTGTTTCCCGAATCACGGATGCTCTCACAAAGACTGAGCCCGTTTCCGTCGGGTAGCATAACGTCGAGAATTACGATATCGAATTTTTCACTGTCCAGAAAATTTTTTGCCTTCGTACAGTTTTCGGCGGCGGTGACGGAGTAGCTTTCACTTTTGAGAACATCGGTGAGGCCGTCACGAAGAAAAACATCGTCTTCGACGAGCAGAACTCTTTTAGTCATGAAATCACCTTATTTTAAAGTGTTGCTGTTGTTCAGCACGGATGTACTGTACAGAAACAGAACGTCACTGCCGTCAAAATCAATATATCTGTGAAGCTGAGAAGACGGCAGATAACGTATATCGACAAGCGTGATGTGCGAAAATGCCGTTGAGAGAATCGGTGCAATGCTGCTTGCGAAGGAGTCACGGAATATTATGAGCCTTCTGTCATTACCGGAATTCGGGTTTTCTATCGTAATAAGCGACAGGGGACCCGAAAGATACATTTCGTACGGATCCTTGCCGTGTGCCTTTTCCATGTCGTAGAAAGAAATTTCGCGATTATTCTGGTGGTCAAAAATTCTGCAATTTTCAAACGAGGGGCTTTCGAGTAAACAAAGAGTGTCCGTTTTGAGAGGCAGTGCCGACTGTCCCGAGTAGACACCGCTGAAAGGAATATCGGTGTTTTTTACGGTGAAATCATCCGATATGACGGCACCCATACCTTCGGCGAGCATGGAAGCGACGGGAAGAAGATTTTCCTGCTTCCAGTGAGTGTCTGTTGCATAGTAATCATCGGCGGACAAAAGTCCGTGAATATCGATAAACGATGCAAAATCGACCGATGATTTTACGAGAGAATAAAATTCATCGTAATCTATTGACAACTGACCGTTATCCTTTGCGAGAAAAGCGTTTTTATCGGGAATAACGGACATGTAAACGTTGCCGTTTTCGAGGTAAGTGTCATAAATGTACCGTAATTTTTTTGAAGCGTAGGAAACGGAATCGTAATTTACGGGGTATTCAATTTTGGAGGCAACACCTTCATTTACATAAATACCGTTGTTGCTTTTTTGCAGAAAGATGTACTTCGAAGCGTAGGCTTTTACGGAGCGGAAAACGTCGCGGAGAGGGAACTGATCGAGGGTGAAATCCTCGAATTCCGACATGAATTTGCCCGAACTTACCGATGATGGTGTCAGAGAGGGAAACTTCGCGAGCTCACGTCTTTCGGACAGACTGAAATCCTTTGAAGGCGCAAAAAAGAGAAACAGCGAAAGAGTCAGTGTGATAGCGGAAAACAAAACGGCGGTTACGATATTTTTCGGCTTGTCGCTCATGAAGGCACCTCCTAAAATCTGAAATAGAGAAACGGGTTGAACGAACCGTCAACGAGATATGCGGTTACGAGAATCATGAGTATAACGGTAACTGTCGGCTCAGCAATGCCGAGAAGGCGTTTGCCGACGGAGTGTTTTTCGATGGAATCTATGAGCTTTTTGGGAAGCGGGGTTGAACCGATTATGCCGACGAGGAAAAATACGGCGAAGCTTCTGAGATAATAGAGCGTTTCGGCGTTGTAAAGAGGAATCGAAGAAAAACCGAACAGGGAGGCGATATCCGTAAAAGCAACGGACATATCGGGAGCGTTAAAGATGACGAAGCTTATTATTATGAGAGTAAGAACAAAAATACGCGAAAGAACGGCGAATTTTCTGAGGTGTTTGAGCAGGAAGAATTTTTCGACCATGAGGAGAACGGCGAAATACAGTCCCCAGATAACGAAATTCCAAGAAGCACCGTGCCAGAGGCCGGTCAGCATCCAGACGGTGAGAATGTTGAGAAAGTGACGTGCTTTTCCTACCTTGTTACCGCCCATGGGAATATACACGTAGTCGCGGAACCAAGTGCCGAGCGACATGTGCCAACGGCGCCAGAATTCCGTTATGCTTGAAGAGATGAAGGGATAGTTGAAGTTTTCGGGGAAAGAGAAGCCGAGCATTCTGCCGAGGCCGATTGCCATGTCGCTGTAACCTGAAAAATCGAAATAGACGTGAAGGCAGAATCCGACTGCATACAGCCAGAAAAAGAGAACGGTTTTTTCGTTAGTGGAACGGAAAATATCGCAAAGCTCTCCAAGGGTGTTTGCGATGAGGATTTTTTTGGAAAGACCGATAACGAATCTTCGAATGCCGATTGAAAAACCTTCGAGAGAAAGCGAACGGCATTTAAGCTGATCGTTGATATCGGAATATCTGACGATGGGACCTGCAATAAGCTGAGGGAACATCGTAACATAGGAACAAAAATCAATGAAATTCTTTTGCGAGGGGACAGTGCCTTTGCAGACATCGACGAGGTAGCTGATAATCTGGAAGGTGTAGAAGCTGATACCGATGGGCAAAGAGATATTGAGAAAAGAAACGGAAAGTCCCGTTACGGCATTGAAATTTTCAATGAAGAAATCCGTATACTTGAATAAGAGAAGGAACGACAGTGTGATTACAATGCCGAAAGATGTGACAATTTTTTTAGCTTTTTCGGAAGAAGCTCTGTCTGTAAGCAGACCGCAAAGGTAACCGACAGTGACAGAAACCAGCATTAAAAGGAGATACAAAGGCTCACCCCAGCCGTAAAAAACGAGGCTTGCCAAAAGCAAAACTGAGTTTTTTAACCGCCGGGGTGCAGAAAAGTACAGTATCAGCACACAGGGCAGAAAACAGTAAAGAAAAGGTATACTTGAAAACAGCATTTCAAAACTCCTGTGTGTTAAAAATTTTTTATGCGATAGCTTCGTCGGCTTCTACGACTGCAATTTCATAGGAGGCGAGAAGCTTCGTCTTGAAGGTTTCCGAGATATCGGCGGCGCCGAAGGAAACAACGACATAGTTGTCAATCGAAACGATGAGAAGCTTTTCGGGGAAACCGCACATCCACTGGTTGCCCGAGATTGAAGCCTTCATTGCCGTGATGAACGCATCCTTGTTTGCGACATCTGAAAGACGGTAGCAGCCTGCCGTGAAGGTGTTTGCATTCATTGCGTGAATGAGAGAAGCGGCACCGTCAATTAAAGCGGCGGCATCGGCGGAGCAGATGAGGTTGTAGGTGAGAGTGTCGGTGTCGGTTACGTCGACTTCACCGGGAGCGCCGTCAACGGGTGCTGTTGCGGAACCGCCCATAGCGAAGAATTTTTCATCGTCGGCGTAGGTGTTCCATACGGTGCTCAGGATATCGACGGGAGCGGCGACACCTTCGAGAGCGGGAGTGGTGTCTTCTTCTTCGGGCACAGACGGAGTGTTACCGCAGGCGGCGAATGTGAATACAGTGACGAGTGCCAATAAAAGTGCAAAAAATTTTTTCATTTTAAAACTCCTTAAAATTTTTTAGGCATCAGCCTTGACGAGATTATAACATAAAGACGGATATAAATCAATAGAGAGCGTCGCGGACGCATTTTTCGAACATTACGGCCGATTCATTGCCTGCACCGCCGTCGAAGCGTGAATTCTTCATGTAGACGCAGGAGAGACGGTTCTTTCTGTCGATGAAGAAGTGCGAGCCGTAAGCACCGCTCCAGCCGTAGGAGCCGACGGGAAGATACGGGTAGGATTTATCCGTTATGACACGTACACCGAGTCCCCACCGAGTGTTGCCCGGCATGATGCTTTTTTCGACTTGCGGAGTATAAAGGAGTCGAAAAACGTCCTTCGAGATGAGAGTCTTACCGTTTACGGTGCCGTCGTTAAGAAGCATCATGGAGAATTTTGCATAATCCGACAAGGTGGAAGCAAGTCCCGCACCGCCCGTGTAGTGATCACAGGAGTAATCTTCGAAAACACAGCCCTCCGACCTTTTGTCAACGATACTTTCACCGTTCACTTTGTTGTGCATTTTTATCATTCGTCCCCACTGCTCACGGGTGAGAGTAAAAGCTGTATCGGTCATGTCGAGCGGAGAAAAAATTTCTTCACGGAGAAATGACTGAAAATCCTTACCGCTGACAATTTCGATAATCTTGACCAGAACGTCGAATGCCGCAAGAGGACTGTATTGCTGACGGGAGGAGGGCTCAAAGTCGAGTCCCGTGCGAAGATAAAAATCAACATAGCTGTCAACGGAACGCTTGTCGCTGTCGGTGAGGAGCGACATTTTGTCGATGTCGCTTCCGATACCCGAGGTGTGAGTCATCAGATCACGTACCGTAGGCGGCTTTTGAGGTTTTCCGTTATCATGGAGAATACCGCAGATAAGAGAGGTGATGTGAATATCACGGAAAGCGTCGATGTACTTGTAAATCGGATCGGAAAGAGAGAGAAGTCCTCTGTCAACGAGAATCAGAGCGGCAACGGCGGTGACGGGCTTCGTCATTGAAGCAAGACGGAAGAGTGTGTTTTTCGTCACCTTTATGGCATTGTCGGGCGAAGTGAAGCCGAAACAGCGCAAATATGAAGGTCTTCCATCCTGATGTACAAAGTAAGCGGAGCCAAAAATTTTGTTCTCGGAAAAATCGTACCGAACGGCATTTTCTATGTTGTCGAAAAGCTTGTCGAAGTTTAATTTCCTCATGACGTCACCTCGCGGAAATACCGTTTTCGGATTCTGCAATTTTTATAAAGCAGGGATGCTCATATCCCGAGGCGTTCGGCGAATGGAAGGTGAGGTATAACTCCTTTCCGTCAGAAAAAATCATACCGTGACCTCCGTCACTGTCAAGAATCGGGGGAAGGTGAGAAAACTCTGTGCCTATCTCACCACCGTTGAATTTCACGAGAAGCTCAGCGTATTTTTCGTCAATGAAAGACGACCATATCATGAAAAGCTCATCGGAAGATGAACGGAACATAAACGGACCGTCGGTGACATAGTGACTCTTATTAACGGTTTTGGTAACGTAGGGGCAGGACGAAGCGGGGAAAACGGTAACGGCATCGCCGACAGCATGAGTCAGGTCATCGGAAAGAGCACGGTAACAGACGGTGCCGTCGATAATCTGAGTATGTTCATGGCAGAATACGATGTAAGGCTTGCCTTGTCTGTCAATATAGAGAGTACCGTCAAGACATTCCCATTCGTCGGGAGTCACCACACCGTTGCTGTGAGGCACGAAAGGTCCCGCGGGACTGTCTGACTTTAATATAAAGGTACCGCGAAGACCGCCGTTTTTCCGTGTGAAGGTCGCAAACATATAGTAAGAGCCTTTGTATTTGTGTACTTCGGGAGCCCAGTTTACACATTCGTTCATACCGAACTCAGCGGAGTTGAAGCATTCAAAAGGAGTTTGCCAGTTTTCGAGGTCGTCGGAAACATAGACATCGAATCCGCCCGTTTTCCTGCCGAAGTTCTGAGCTCTTGTACCGTACATATAAAACTTGCCGTCTTCAAAAAGAACGAAGGGATCACGGATATTAATATCTTTGCATTTCATTAAAACACCCCGTTTTATTACATCTGATCAAGAATGTACTGCTTGACATCTTCAAGACTGCTCTTTTGCCACTCGTTATTCTCGGCTTTTTCGGCAAGGGGACAAAGGATAAAGAAATCAAGAGTTTCACCGGGCACACGTCCCGTGCGAAGAGGCTCATTGAAATGCTCAGCCCACTCCTCGTCGGTGGCATTTTTGAATCGCTGTGGATTGAGGAAAGCCATCTGACGTTTCGTGGCTTCGATGTGCATTTTTGCCGAGAGCGGAGAAAGAAGCTTGTATTCCGCTTCGCACACATCGGTGAAAATCTTCGGAAGAGGCGCTTTCACAACGTGTTCGGGGCCCCTTTGAATTTCGAGCCCCATGCTTTCCCAGGTGAAACTGTTTTCGGTGAAATTGAGCTTTACGAGAACTCCGAACTCGGTACCGTACTGAGAACGCTGATAGTCCGTATCAAAAATAAAGTTGCCGAGAGAATAGAAGATTATCTTATCGCCGACAGTTTCATAATTCATCGGAACATGAGGATGATGTGATACGACGATATCAGCACCCATTTCGAGATAGAGATGATAACGATCTCTTGTATACGGAGAGGGCAGCGGGGTGAATTCTTCGCCTGCATGGGCAACGACAATACACCAACGGCATTTACTTTTTATATAATCTATTGTTTTTTTGATTTCGTCGAGATCACTCCAGCTGTAACAGCCTGCCTTATCGGTATCCGCCTTTCTGCAAGCACGCTGATATCCGACACCGAACATACCGATACCGCCCGCCTCGTCGAGGATGACGGGACGTCGGGCTTCGTTTATATTCATACCTGCTCCGATGGTGACGGCAGAGTTAGCCTTTGCAATTTCGAGAGTGCTTTTTATACCGTATTCACCTGCATCCATGATGTGATTATTGCAGATGTTCCATATATCGGCATTCATTTTGCGAAGAACTCTGACCGCTTCCGGATCTATGGTATGAAGAAGCTGTTTGACGCCGTCATTTACCGTGTTCTGCTCAACAGGGGCGATGGGACCTTCAACGTTTGCGATGACGTGATCGGCTTTTGTTAAAAAGCCCAGTATGTCATCCGACAGAAGCTCATCGTCATTCCATTTGCCGTACATGTAGCGGTCGAAACCGATGTCACCCGTAAAAACGAGAGAAGACTTGTCTTTCATAGTACAATCCTTTCTAACCAAATTAAACCCTGAAATATTATATCACATATGAGATTTATTTCAACCTTTTATGCTTTTTGAGACCGAATACTTGCGGAAAATAACCGATTAAGTAAAGAGTGATGTTTTTTGAAAAAATGATGTTATATTGTATCTGAAAACTTAACGGGAGGAACGTTATGACAGCTGTCAGAACAGTAAAGCTTACCAAAAAATACAAGGACACCGTGGCGGTTGACAATCTGGATATTGAAATTAAGAAAGGAGAGCTGTTTTCTTTACTCGGAGTCAACGGTGCGGGAAAAACAACCGTGATAAAAATGCTTTCCTGCCTCGTGAAGCCGACGGACGGCGAGGCTTTTGTCAATGGCAACAGCATATCCGATGAGGAAATGAAAGTTAAGCGCATCATAGGCGTTTCACCGCAGGAAACGGCGGTTACTCCAAATCTTACCGTAAAAGAAAACTTAGAGCTGATGTGCGGTATACACGGTTTTTCAAAAGAAAAAAGTGCGGCGAAAATTAAGGATATTTCAGATCGCTTTAACCTTAATGATATTTTGAATAAGAAAACGGGTAAGCTTTCAGGAGGTATGAAGAGAAGAGTCAGCATTGCAATGGCGCTGACGGGGGAGCCGGAAATTCTCTTTCTCGATGAGCCGACACTGGGGCTTGACGTGATTTCACGCAGTGAGTTGTGGGATTTAATTCGTGAGTTTAAAGGCAAAGTGACGGTTGTGCTTACGACGCACTACATGGAAGAGGCTGAGGTGCTCTCCGACAGAATAGGAATTATGAAAAACGGAAAGCTTCTTTTTGTCGGCACAGCGGAAGAGCTCATGAAAAAGACGGGCGCCGATAAATTCGAAAATGCGTTTATTTCGGTTGTGAGGGAGGAAAAAGAGTGAGAATACTTACTTTCTCAAAAAGATGTGCAAAGGAAATATTACGCGATCCTTTGAATCTCTTGTTCGGTCTGGGATTTCCCGTTGTGCTTCTGTTGCTTCTCAGTTTAATACAAAGAAATATTCCGGCACAGCTGTTTGAAATCAGAAATCTGTCCGGCGGAATTTCGGTGTTTTCTCTGTCCTTTGTGACATTATTTTCATCCTCACTGATTGCACGTGACAGAGAAAGCTCATTTTTGCAAAGGCTGTACACAACACCGCTCAGACCGCTCGATTTCATCATGGGCTATACATTGCCTTTCATCCCGATATCAATGGCGCAAAGCGGAGTTTGTTATCTCGTGGCGGTGTTTCTCGGACTTCGGGCCACGGTGAATATTTTATACGCAGTTCTCATGATACTGCCGATTGCCGTTTTTTATATTTCTCTGGGGCTTTTGTTTGGCAGTGTGCTGAGTGTAAAGCAGGTCGGAGGTATTTGCGGTGCACTGCTTACCAACCTGTCCGCATGGCTTTCGGGAGTATGGTTCGACATTGAGCTTCTGGGAGAGGCGTGTGGAAAAGTTGCAGGTTTTTTACCGTTTATTCATGCCGTCGAACTCGAAAGAGCCGTGATAAACGGAAATTTTACCGAAGCAATACCGCACATTTATCCCGTTTCCGCTTATGCAACGGTTACACTGACCGTGGCAGTGCTGTTATTTTTGCGTCAAATGAAGAAATAGGGAAGGGGCTGTAAAAAAGTACGTTTTTTACAGCCACCTTTAAATTTATCTATAAAAAATACGGCAAATCAGGATTTTATCTGTTTTTTGCATCCTTGTCTTTAATGAATATCATTGCGATTCCGATTGTTCCGACAATTACACCGATCAGCGAAAACGGAAAATCACTGAAACTGTATAAAACGGTACTGTTTATTTCCGTACCGCCGATACAAAGAAGTATTCCGAATAAGATCAAGGCGAATCCCTTTAACATCTTGTTGTTCATAAGTGACCTCACAAAAATTTCTTAAATCAATTATATCATGATCGATGTTGAAAAACAAGACAATTGCAGAAGAATATAAAACAACGACACCGTTGTTTTTTCTATGATTGCGATAACGATTGCAGAATTTTTATCTGTGCAATTTACAAATACCGTCTATTTTATAAATGTTCCCGTAACTAAAATGAATTTTTATTTCATTCGTTCCGTTTTTAATTTCGTATGCCGATTGTTGCATGAGCTTTTTTCCGTGATAAACCGCGATTCGAATTTGTCTGTCATCCTCCCAAGGAACATCTCCGACAAGACTAAACACCGGTTCGGTATTTACTTTCAAGCCAAACAGCTCATCAATGCTTATATTGAATATTTTTGCAAGTTCCGGTAAAAGCGCAATATCGGGAGATGTGATTTTTTGCTCCCATTTTGAAACCGCCTGTGAAGAAATATTAAGCTTTTTTGCAAGTTCCTCCTGAGTCATGGAATAGAGTCTTCTGTGGTAGGATATTCGTTCTCCGATGCTGTATTTACCGTTCATGTCTTTTCCTTTCATACACTTTTTGTTTCGTTTATGTTTGACAATAACATTATACATTAACAATTGTGTATTTTAAAGAGAACATACGGAGAATTACTGTCAGCGTCGGTTGATATAAACCGATTAAGTGAAATGAAATTCGCCTCTTAACATTTGCGAAGCCATTCACTCGCCGTAAGGCGAATTTCATTGAAAAACCGACTTGTCGAAACAAGTCGGTTTTTCTGGTACGGTTGTTAATAACGGATTTATTTAATTGAATATTTTCCGCAGTACCATCCGATTACACCGTCTTTTTTCGCTATACAGCCTTTTGAATTTCTGGAAATTACGGATAGTGTATCTCCCGTTTTCACAGGCAGAATGTAATCGGTATAGTCAAAGCATTCGTTTTCGTTTCTGATGTGTGAATTGGGGATATATAATTTCCGTCCGCTTTTTATATGTTCGATATATGAAAATTCTTCGTCTTTTTCCAATATTCTGATTTCTTTGTTAATCCACGATATGTATACGGATTCGGTGCTAGGACTTTGATCGTCAAGAGCACATACCGTTGGAATTTCATCATAGCTTATATGGGTTATATCGTCAACAGAGCAATTTATATCGGGAATAATAAGAAGGTTTAACTGTCCGTCTTTCTTTACTCTGCAGCCACCGTCTATTGAAATTATTTTTTTATTGTGATCAATAACCGGATTCATTTGCGGAATTTCGGAGCTATACAGAACGACTGGCCAATGACCTGCAATTACATATTTATCAAAAACATGGGGTGTTCTCTCTGCAAAAGCATCAAATTTTGCAAGCTCAAAAACGCTTTTGTCGGCATTGTCCAAAACTTGCTTTTCTTGTAATCCACCGTGAACAAAGATATAATTCTGTGTTTCTGCAACAGTTGGCAGATTGGCAAGAAATCTGAATTCGTTTTCAAAATGATTGATAACGGCAGGCTTTGATAAGAGAATATCTTCGGGGCAATTTATCGTGTATCCGCATTCGGCAGCAAGTTCTTCATAAAACGATGTACCTGTCCAATTTCTTAAATTTAAAATGTAACTAAAAAAACCGTTCACGTTCTCTTCAGAGAGTTCATTTGGTGTAGCTGGTGTAGTTTCTACTGTTTCGGTACCGTTATTAGTAATTGTTTCAGCCATTTCTTTTACCTCCGTAAGTTAATTAACTGCTGTTAATTCCCTTGTGTTTATTTAGTTGTTTGTTTAATGTCTAACCCCTATAAAAGACAAGCAAGCCACTACTGTTTATAAGTAGTGGTTTGCCTTATTCGCTCTATTAAATTAGTAAATTTCTTTACCGTTTTTATATGCTTCTTTTGCTTCGTTAAGGCTCATTTGATTAGCACCGCCTTTATAGTCAGGTATTTTATTCTGTGCTAAATCATATTGCCAACCACACACAGAACAAATATCATAAAATTCTACCTCAATTAATCCACAACAAGCACAGATACTTTTAGGTATTTCTATCTTTCTATAATTGTTTGAGTTCTCCATTCTTTATTACCTCCCAATATTTCTATTTATCAATAGGTTTAAATCTGGTAAAAATAATACCATCTTTTCCGATAGCAAAATCATTATTTTCTTTATCATACCTATATGTTGCTCCAGCATTATTTATATCAGCTTTAATCTGTATGCATCCACATTACCGATAAGCGGTATAATGTTTCCTTGCTTGCAAAGTTCCATGATATAACGCAAAGTATTAAGATTTTCAGGACCTTTTTCAATCATATCACCGACGATAAACAAAATGTCGTCATCGCCAAAAGAAGCTTTTTCCAAAACTTTTTTGAAATAAGACAGATGACCGTGAATGTCACTGGTAACAAGAATACGTTTCCCGGTTTCTATAGAAATTTGTTTAATTTTTGTTGTTAAAT
>JAZSPN010000143.1:0-4733 GCA_045537495.1 Acutalibacteraceae bacterium | reverse complement strand
CATCTGTGGAATTTGCAGTTTTGCAAAATTAAAAAAGTGTACGAACAGATACAGTATCCCTATAAAAAGAAAACACCATTCCTGTTACATTTATTTGGTTTTGTTTGGCGAAATTAGTATATCACAATTATTTAACTTGTGCAATAGTTTAATAAAAAGAAATAAAAATAGATTATTCACAGATAAAAGACTTTGTGGAATAATCTTATGGTGTAAATCTATCCGAAGAGAGAAAAATATAAGTCTTTGCAAGCATTGAATTTGTGCATACAAATTCCACTTGTTAGGGACAGCCCTAAAACCCGTATAAAGATAAACCAAAAGTCGCACTCCGAAAGGAATGCGACGATACATAAAAACTATTAATTTATATTCAAAACTCTATTTTAAGCAAAAAAATTGAGTATTCATAGGCAAATCCCTTATGAATACTCAATATGGTGCCGATGACCGGACTTGAACCGGTACGGTGTTGCCACCGAGGGATTTTAAGTCCCTTGCGTCTGCCTATTTCGCCACATCGGCAAGTGCATTATATTATACGGCTTTTCTGAGGTTTTGTCAATACGTTTTTGGAATGATGAGAGGCTTTTTTGATGTGATTCGGATGCTTATTTGTGCTGTCGATATGCGTATATCGTTTTCTTTGTGTCAGTAATGCACAAAAAGACGGATGCCGTTTGTGCAAAGTGATGAATTTTAAAAGGGAGAGAAAAAATGTTTACTTTTAAGTCTTTTTATGATAAAATCTTAATGATTGGATAAACAGGTAATTGTTTGTGTTTACGAATTAAGGAGGATACTGATGAAATTTAGCTGGAAAACCGCACTGAAGGCGTCCGCCTCACTGCTCTTTGCAGGTGCAGTATCTGTCGGACTTTTTGGTGCGTTTAACGGATCAACCACGGCGGATGCCGCGGAGCAGACCGATGTTCTCGGTACAAAGCGCTATGTCATTTCAAACCCGTATGACGAGGTTGACTGGGATACGTGGGGCGCCTATAAGGGGGCAACTCACGTACATACCGAGATGAGTGACGGCGAAATTGACTTCGATAAGATGGTCGAGAAGTATTATGAGCTTGGTTATGACTGCCTTTCGATCACTGACCACGGCACCGTAAACTACGGATGGGATGCCAAAAAGTCAAGACATACTATGTATGCGTATAATCTGGCAGTAACCGGTACGCCTGATCCGCTTTCAACAACAAGAAAGAATGAGATTAATGCAGGTGTAGGAAGAAACGGTCGAGGTATGATTGATGTTCCTATGGGCATCGAGATGAACGGTGCTTCCGTTTCAAAGACTCACATTAACGGATACTTTGCCGATGCCGGTGACGGAGATATGGAAATTGCCGCAAGCGGTGTCAGCGGATGTGTAACCGCCGTCAAGAAGAATCACAACAAGGGCGGTCTTACGCACATCAACCACGTCGGTGAATTCATGAGTGCAAACGACCATGATACACTTCAGTCCTGTATCAACGATGTTTATACAGCAAGCTGGATAAACAGTTTTGCAAATGATGTATTTATGAAGTATTCATCATGTACCGGTCTGGAGCTTGTCAATACGGCCGACAGCCGTACAAGATGGGATAGATATCTCTATGATGAACTGCTTAAAAGACTTGCTCCCTACGGCAGAATGATCTGGGGCTACTGTGAAGACGATGCTCACGAGTTCAGCGACTGTGACAGAAACGCTCAGTACTTCTGGATGCCCTCCAACACGGCAGCTAATGTCAGACACTGCATGGAGAAGGGTGCTTTCTTTGCAAGCTCGAAAAATTCGAGAACAGAGCTTACGGGAATTTCCGTAAGTCCGACACTTCCTTATCCCGAGGTTACAAGAATCACTGTTGACGACAAGAAGAGCCAGATTACATTCAATGTAAACAACGCTCTTAACGCTTACATTGTAGCGAACGGCACAACGGTAGAAACCATTTCTTGTACAGGTTCGGACGATATCGTTACATTCGATCTTAACAAATACGAGTCTTCTATCGGAAGCTATGTCCGTGTTTACTTTACGGGTTCGGGCGGTATCACATATGTACAGCCTTTCCACGTTACAACGGCAGCTTACGGTACGGATTCAACGGTCAACTTCAATGTATCATTCAACGGCGACTCTGTAACGGATGCAAGCATCGTTCTCAGGAACTCCGCAGGTGCAATGATCCCCGTAGTCGACAATGCGGTAACTCTTGATATCGCCGATACATATACATACGAAGTTTCCGCAAAGAACTCAGCAAAGACGACGGGTTCTTTCGAAATTACGGAATACGACTTTGCATATGAGCTTGACTATACTATCGATGTTGATATTCAGGAAATCCCCGAACTTTCCTTCATCGAAGGTGCTCCGTGTATACCTCACGAGGATACAAAAATCATCGACGGTCTTACCGCCGGTGAAGGTGCAACGGGTGAATATGCTGTTTCTACGTCACAGCTCGGCACCGTTGAAATCGTTCCGACAAAGAACGGCTACGGTACGGGAACAAAGCTTAATCTCGTCTGTGACGGAAACGTTGTAGATTCCTACACATTCGTAATCTACGGCGATACAGACGGCGATGCCGTAATCGATGCTACCGATGCGGCCGCTCTTCATATGTTCTTTATCAACGCGTTCAGCTCCGAATGGTCAGATGCCATCATTTCATCGTTTGACGTAAATAACGACGGTATCTTTGATGCAAACGACGTTTTGATGCTCAGAAAAATCGGTATGCTTGAAGAAGTTGAAATTGAGCAGAACAGATAATTGAATTAGCTTGGAAAAACGGCCTGCTGTGTTGGCAGGTCGTTTTTAGTAAATCGGTGGTGTGTTAATTGAGATATGCTTTAATAGGGTGCGGACGTGTTTCGCACAATCACGTGTCTTCCGCAATTGAAAACGGACTTGAAATAGTGGCGTTTTGCGATATTGTGCCGGGACGTGCAAAGGAAAAGGCGGATGAATTCGGTCTTTCCGTGAGTTGCTATACGGATTACAGCGAAATGCTCAAAAAAGAGAAACCCGAGCTTGTGGCTATTGCGACATCTTCGGGAAGTCATGCCGACATAGCGGTTGACTGCATCATGAACGGTTGTCACGTTATTATCGAAAAGCCGATAGCACTCTCACTTTCCGATGCCGACAGAATCATTGAGGCGGAAAAGAAAATGGGTGTACATGTTTGTGCCAACCATCAGAATAGATTCAACACCGCCATTCAGCAGACGAGAAATGCACTCCTTGCGGACCGCTTCGGAAAGCTTTTCTACGGAACGGTAAGCATCAGGTGGTTCCGCGGCGAAGGCTATTATGCAAGCGGTGACTGGCGGGGCACGTGGAAAGAGGACGGCGGTACGCTGATGAATCAGTGTATTCACGGAATTGATCTGCTTCGCTGGATGATGGGTGACGAAATAACGGAGGTTGTCGGCATGACCGACCGTCAGAATCACCCGTATATGGAAGCGGAGGATCTCGGTATCGCTCTTGTCCGATTCAAAAACGGAAGTTACGGAATAATCGACGGAACGGTTAACGTTTACGGCGGGGATTACGAAGAAACGCTTACCGTTTTCGGTGAAAAAGGTTTTGTAAAAGTTGGCGGTACCTGTGTTAATAAAATTGATGAATGGCGTTTTTCCGACGGCGAAGAAACTCAATCTCATATTGAATCGTGCACGGAGAATCCGCCCAACGTTTACGGCTTCGGACATAAATCGATTTATGCCGACATGATAGAGGCGATACACGACAACAGAAAGCCCTATGTTGACTCTATGGCGGGCAGAAGAGCACTTGAACTCGTTCTTGCCGTGTATAAATCGGCTGCGGAGGGTTGCAGTGTCAGACTTCCGCTTGAAAGCTGCTCAACTGTTGATTTTGAGGGAAGATTTGATGGCTGAATTTATTCATGAATCGTCATATGTTGATGAAGGTGCCGTTATCGGTGACGGAACGAAGGTGTGGCATTTCTGCCATATTCAGAAGGGTGCCGTTATCGGGAAGAACTGTATACTCGGTCAGAATGTCAACATAGGCGAAAGAGTCACGATCGGTAACGGAGTAAAGATTCAGAATAACGTTTCCGTCTACGAGGGAGTAACGCTTGAAGACAATGTTTTCTGCGGTCCGAGCTGTGTTTTCACAAACGATATGTTTCCGAGAAGCGAGAACAGACCTTTCGAATACTGTAAAACGCTCATCAGGGAGGGTGCTTCTCTCGGTGCCAATACGACGGTGGTGTGCGGTGTCACGGTGGGACGTTACGCTCTTGTTGCGGCGGGTGCCGTTGTAACATCGGATGTGCCCGACCACGCGCTTATGCTGGGTGTACCTGCACGACGGAGAGGTTATGTCTGCAAGTGCGGAAAACCTCTTGCCGACAGCTATGTCTGTGCGGAATGCGGACGTAAATATATATTTGATAAAGATCATAATCTAATGGAGCAGACTAATGACTAATTTCGTAATACCTTGTTTGCTGGGACTTGAAGGTCCCATTGCGGAAGAACTCCGTGCCATGGAAGCGTGTGATGTTACCGCCGAGAACGGAAGAGTTCTTTTTTCGGGCGACGACAGCATAATGGCGCGTGCCAACATATGTTCACGATTTGCCGAGAGAATCCAGATACTTGTCGGAAGCTTCACGGCGACATCGTTTGAAGAGCTTTTTCAGGGAACTCTCTAAGTCGGAGGCCAAGCGGTCTTAGGAAGA
>JAZSPN010000124.1:0-9327 GCA_045537495.1 Acutalibacteraceae bacterium | reverse complement strand
CAACGAATTCTGCAATATTGTACTTCTCGTTTATCCTGAGATTTGTAAACTGATCGCTGCCGTTCATGTCCCATATGTTTATGTTACTTACAGCGTTGGGCAGAACACCGCCGCAATCCGATGCGTCAACCGTAAAACTGTAATCGTTCACCGTCTTACCTCCCGAAAAAACAGCACTGAAAAGAGCAATCAGAACAGATAACAGTGCCGAAAAAAATCTTTTCAACATAGACAAAACTCCTTTTTCTGAACAAAAAACAAATTATACCGAGTAAAAGTATACTTTTCACTTTCAAAAAAGTCAATAATATAAGGTTGAAATTGCCAAAATATATGTTATAATAGCACTATTAAATGAAAGGGTTGTGGTAAAACATGACAAAAGAAAATATCTGTATCATGATATCGATCGTGCTTTATCTCGCACTGGTTGTTTCCATCGGTATCTTTTACAGCAAAAGAAACAAAACAACTGACGACTTCTTCCTCGGCGGAAGAAAGCTCGGTCCCCTCGTTACCGCGATGAGTGCCGAAGCTTCCGATATGTCCTCGTGGCTTCTCATGGGCCTTCCGGGACTTGCATACCTTACGGGCATTGCGGATCCGTTCTGGACAGCAGTCGGTCTTGCGGTCGGTACATATGTCAACTGGCTTATTGTTGCAAAGCCTTTGAGAATCTATACTCAAAAGACAGGTTCAACTACGATTCCCGATTTCTTCTCCGACAGATTCGGTGACAAGAAGAATATGCTTGCAGCTATTGCAGCGGTTGTCATTATCGTATTCTTTATTCCTTATACAGCATCCGGATTTTCTGCCTGCGGAAAGCTTTTTTCAACATTGTTCGGTGTTGAATATCATATGGCAATGATTATAAGTGCAATTATTATTGTTCTTTACTGCACACTCGGCGGATTCCTTGCTGCGTCCACTTCTGACTTTATTCAGAGTATCATTATGACTGTTGCTATTTTTGCAATTCTCGGATTCGGTACATACTCTGTCGGCGGTATCGATGTTGTTGTTGAAAATGTCAAGGGTATCGCAGGATATTTTGATGTTACCAAGTTTATTCCCGACGGTGTATTCTCGGGTACTGCAAAAGAGTACAGTCCGCTTACGATTGCTTCTACACTTGCATGGGGTCTCGGTTACTTTGGTATGCCTCATATCCTTCTTCGCTTCATGGCTGTTGAAGATCATAAAAAGCTCACTCTTTCACGCAGAATCGCAAGCGTATGGGTTGTTATCTCCATGGCAGTTGCAATTCTCATCGGCGTTATCGGTTACAGCATGACAAAGAACGGCGTTATCGGTCAGCTTGCAGACAGCGAAACCATCATTATTGATATTTCCAAGGTTATCGCTTCTTACGGTATTGTTCCCGCTCTCCTTGCAGGTATTATTCTTGCAGGTATCCTTGCAGCCACAATGTCAACGGCTGACTCACAGCTTCTCGCCGCAGCTTCGAGTGCTTCCGAAAACATTGTAAAAGGTCTCTTTGTTAAGAACCTCTCCGAAAAGAAATCAATGATCATTGCCCGTCTTGCGGTAGTTCTTATTTCCGTTGTTGCTGTTTTCATCGCATGGAATCCCAACAGCTCCGTATTCAAAATTGTTTCCTTTGCATGGGCAGGCTTCGGTGCCGCATTCGGTCCCGTTGTACTGTGTGCACTTTTCTGGAAGCGTGCCAACAAGATTGGTGCTCTTGCCGGAATGATTGCCGGCGGCGTAATGGTATTCGTATGGAAGTTCGTAGTCAGACCTATCGGCGGAATCTGGGATATCTATGAACTTCTTCCCGCATTCATCGTTTCTCTTGTTGCTATTATCGTTGTAAGTCTTCTTACAAAGGCTCCCGACAAGGAAATTACAGATACATACGACGAAGTAAAGGCTCTTTCTAAATAATCGAGTAAAATACAAGGGGATGTAAAAAAAGCGCAGATCGCATAAAACAAGAAAAACAAGGAGTTCTACAGGCTTTGAAACCTTGCAGAACTCCTTAAACTTATGTGAAAAACAAAGCAATAAAGAATTTTATGTTTTATGCTATAAACAAACTTCGCCTCTCGGCGTACCTTTGTACGCCTTCGGGTAACCAAAAATAAAGCCGTCGCTTTATTTTTGCTCAGTTTGTTCATTCTGCATCTTTTTTTCCTATCCCCTAAAAACGGCTGTAAAAAACGATAAGTTTTTTACAGCCGTTTTTTATGTGCGATTTACTTTGCTAAAATGCATTTTTTACATGTGCGGATAATGGGTTCTTTATACCGTGTCCAAAGATTGCAAAGAACCATGATAATTACTGCGGTTACTAAACTGACAAGCACATAAATTAATGTCTTTGCTTTTACAGAGAAATGTTCCGGCAAAAATGGGATTAATGCAAAACTCCAATAATAATGTCCCAGATACATATAAAATGAGAATTTACCCAAAAAGTAGAATAGCTTATGGTTATACAGAGAGAAGTCAAGTCCTTGTGCACTGAAGGTTACGGATATAGCAATCATCAGAACGAGTATAAATAAGAAGTCATTTTGTGTATCAAGAGGTATGTACATGTGCAGAATAACGGCAATATACGCACCCCATTTAACGGAGGTTAGAAGAAATTTGCCAAAGCGGTTAAAATTGATGTTTTGAAGAATTTTTGTAATATGATAACAAGAGGTTCCGAGACCAATTTCTGCGAGAGCACGTATATTCCCGCGATAAGTAAAGCCGTTCCACGCGGTGGGATTTCTGGGCTGACCATATGTCTGATACATCCAACCGAGCAGTAAAAGGGCACATACAGGAAGTATGATTTTCATTGCAGTTTTATTATAGCGACGAATCAGAGGGAATAAAATAAGCATGCACAACAGCATGGAGGACAAATACCATGTTGATGGATTCAAAGCTACACCCATGTGCAGACCGCTCATTTGAAAAAGAAGAGCTTCCCAAATGCCGTCCATGAGGACTCTGTGTACAGGATTATCAAGAATAATTATATTTACTCCGACAGCGATAATCCAAGCGATTAAAACTCCGGGATAAAATGATTTATACTTTTTGGAAATAAAAGTGAAAGTTTCTCTGCCGAGGTTTATAGGATTTTCAGACATTTTGTCGATGGATAGCATCATTAGATATCCGGAAACTAAAAAGAAAAATTCAACAGCAAAAGAGCCTTTAAGGAAATAACACTTATCATCACCGACGAGGAAACGAGAATGGTGAATAACAACGATTAAAGCGAATATGAATTTCCAAAAATCAATTTCGCCCAACCTTTTTACAGATTTCGACATTTTTATCATTCCTTGAATACTTATAATTCAAATGCGCTTATTATGTGATTTATATCGTAAAGATCACCGCTGCCGTCAAGATAGATTTCAATAACATCAAATCTTGCCGAGAGGTCGGGTTCTTTTTGAAGATACTGTTTCGCAACGGAAGCAATTCTTCTTTGTTTTCGTTTATCAACAAATTCCGAAGGTCTTGCCAAAGAATTTTTGCTTCTCGTCTTGACTTCAAAAAAGCTGATACAGTTATCTCTGTAAGCGATAATATCGATTTCGCCGAAACGCTTCCTCACATTCGACGAAAGTATATCGTATCCGTTTTGCCGAAGATACCTCGCCGCATAAACCTCTCCCATTATTCCGTTGTATGCGTTTTTGTTCATCCGATTTCCTCAATGAATCTCTCATCGACGATATTTTCATAAAGTGCTTTCGCCCACAAGGCACAGCCTTCCTCGTCGGGATGACAATTGAACTTTGCCACGTGAAGATTCTCAGCACTTTCCGAAAGTATTTTCGTGTTGTCAAAAACGAGAGAAACCCTTTCTGACAGGACCTCTTTTATGTAACGGTTGACATTCTCCCATACGGCACGTTTTCCGTCATCATAATTAAACGGAGGCAACGTCTGCAAAACAACTTTTATGTTTTCTTTCAGCAAAATATCAACGGTTTTTTCTATATCGTTTATTATCTGTTTTTCCGAAAAACCCTGCATCAGATCGTTGACACCGAGGCAGACAAAAACGGCATCGTTATGCTTCGCCTTATATGCCCAAGCGCCGTCCGATGCGGCATCGTTTGCTCTTGCGTAACCGAGTCCCAGATTCCAAAAAGCGAAGTCGGCACCGATTTTTTCCGACAAAAGAGCATTCCAGTGCGCATATGAATTAACGGCTGTTCCTATCCCCTGAGTAATGGAATCGCCCCAGAAACCGATACGTCCCCTGACTTTTCTGTCGCAACCCACCATTGATGCAAAGGGCATCTTTTTTGAATACACAAATCCGTTCTCCGTTCTTTCGAAAACGGGAAGCAGGGTTTCCTCGTGATACGGAATCTTTTTCCCGCGGAAAGTAATTTCAAGGCAAAGATAATCTCCCTCATCAAAATCTGCCATCACGGGATCACTGCAAAAAAGCTCTCCGGGTGCCACGGTTTTCGTTTTGTTTCCGTTAAATGTGACGGGATGCAAAACGATTTCTTTTTCATTTACGGACTTTTCCATTTCCGACGTATCGGCACCGCCGTCGAAAAATTTCTCATCGGCTTTACCGATTTTTGCACCGAGAATCTCCCACTCAGAGCATATCATGTTCATGTGACTATCTCTTCCGTCGGCAAAGGTGCTGTCGGTTATGTTTGAGAAAAGGAGAGAATAGTTATACCTTCCGCCGCAAAAAATCTTATAAAAAATCCTGCCCGTCTTTACCGTGTTTTCGGGAAGTGAAAACACGTGTTGATTTCCGCTTCCCGCACAGGTATTTGAAACAAACCTTTCAAAAAATTCCAATTTGCTCACTCACTTTTAAAGGAATCAAGGCTGTCGATAAAATAAGCATTCGTATATGCCTTGTAGCCGTACTTGTCGACGACAACAAGACGGAACCATTTGATATCGCGTTTTATTTCAAAATCAGCTTCCTCGATAAGCTCTCCGAACGGTGCATTTTTCGCGTTGCAATAGCGGAGATTCGTTATGAAATAAACTGAACGCACTCCCGATGTTTTTATCGAAACCTTGCCGTCCTCGTATGTAAGCGAAAGTATCTCGGGACCGCAATGAACGGCTGTTCCCGTTGAGCTGTAAAACATTCCCGATTTTAAAGCGGCAAAAACGTCGTCGTAATTCAGCGACGGCGAACAGATAACCGTATATCCTCCGTAAGAGTCGCAATCCTCATGAGTATCGGGATGCGCGTTGTGGTTATCGTCTGCCGCAATACAGAAAATCCTTTTTCCCTGATTGAGAAAATCGTTGTAGCAGTGACCGTTATCATCATCATATCCTCCGACAACACAGCCGTAGTTCACGATTTCCATAGCATCCATTCCGTCATAGCCGTTATAGCACGGATAGTTTTCGAGTGACCACGTCGGGTGGTTGTATGTTATGAAGCAGCCGTTTTCCCTCGCTTCTTCGATCATTGCATTTACACCGTTTGCACTGTACTCTCTTATGAAATCGGGAAGCGACTCATCATACTGAGCCACGTCGCGGTATTTGAGAGCATTGCCCCAGATGTTTTCCGTGCGGTGATAGCATACCATACGAAGGTTGTCCGCCGACGGAGAAATAAAACAGATGTGGCACACCTTGTTTGCTTCACCCTTCGGACGATGCTTTTCTCCGACATCTATTTCAAATCCGTTGAGCGCAAGGAAATTATCGTCGGTAAGATCATTGTGACCGATAAGCATATTGTGATCCGTATAAGCGACGATGCTGTATCCGTGAGCCACATAATCGGTTTTGATCTGCTCGGGAGTTTTTCTTCCGTCGGATATTACACTGTGACAGTGAAGGTTCGCCTTATAATAGTTTGCGTTTTCACTTTTTTCGGGTAAAAGAATGTATTTCATTTTTATTCTCCTTTTCTGTTTCCGTTTCTGTCAAATTTTTTGCGAAGTGCTTTTTCCGTAGAAAATATCGGAGCAATCATCAGGAATATTTCAAAGAACATGGCAACCTGCCCCGTTACACCTATGACTCCGACATCTTTTTTCAGCACAAGCAGCATCGGAATCACCGCAAACGGAAGTGATATAAATCCCGTGCGAATCCACTGCTTGCCGAAGTATCTGTGAGCAAAATCCCACGTATCTTCGTTTTTCGTCGACATCGCTGTTCTGTAACCGTAAAAGCTGTTGATATTCACAGGCGGTTTTTTCGTGAAGATTTTACCTGAAAATATCATCAGCAAAGACAGCGAAACATTCATCACAAAACATATAATCCAAGTAACCATAGTTTTCTCTCCGTCAGCGATTACAAAGAACTTTTCCTTCCCATTCTCTTGCGGGAAGAACTCCCATTACATCCGCAATTGTCGGAGTGATGTCGAGTATACTGACATCGCCGAGTACTTTTCCTTCCTCGAAACGCTTTCCGAAGAAAAATATAGGAATCGTCATATCTTCGGGCATTTCGGTGCCGTGAGCACGGTCGTGTCCGCCGTGGTCCGCCGTAACGATTATTGTATATTCTTCTCCGAACTCTTCGATAACGCGTCGGACGTTCCGAACGGCAACATCGATGCAATCGAGATATTCACGTGTCATCCAGCCATAATCGTGACCGCCCTTTTCGTCGGTTTCCGCAAGATAGAGAAATACAAAATCGGGCTTATTTCTTCTGATACAGCTCAGTGCGGAATCGGTAAGTATCGTATCTGTTCTTTCCTCCGTTCTCGCATAAAGATATTCAGAAAAACTCAGTGAACCGGGCCTCGAAACATCACGTATCTGCTCCCATCCGTAGAACATCGCGCTTGTCTTTCCCGCCTGATGAAGCTGTTCGAAGATTCCGTTCAGCGGTCTTGCCATGGGAATGTAAATGTTTGTCGTGATGCCGTGTCTTTGCGGTGTTACGCTGTGAAACAAGGACATATGGCAGGGAAGCGTTACGGAAGGTGACACCGTCTGAGCATCGAGAGAATACGATGCTTTTTTCATCATTTCCTCGACAAACTCATTTCCGCACGTCAGCAGTCCGTCGGGACGCATCCCGTCAATCGAAATGAGTATTACTTTCTCCATATCATCAACTCCTGAATTATTATTTGACACTTCAAAAACAAAATCTTCTGTTTTTTTCAAGTATATCCTTCGAATTTTATAAAGTATACCACATTTTTCTTCTTTTTACAATAAAAAAACAGCCTGAAATCAAGCTGTTTTTATCGTTATTCAGATGTCGAGCAGCTTCCTCTTTTTTTCGTCGAATTCTTCCTGAGAGATGATGCCCATGTCAAGCAATTCCTTGAACTTCTTCAATTCCTCGGCAGGTGAAAACGACGGCACCGAAACAACCTGTCGGTCGTCCGAGGATTTTATTTCATCAATTTTCCTCTTGATGAAATCTGCAACCTCCTGCATCTTTTCGTTGGATACATTAGTCTGGTCGAAAGTAAATGTGTTTTCCGCGAAGAAGTTGCTTGATTTGTTATTCATCGAACCTGAAGCAGTTTCAAGCTGAAGATATCCTATAAGCATTCCGCTCTTTCTGAATTGAAGTCGGCAGAGCGGAGCTGAAAATCGAAGATTTAATCAAGCTGTGCGATTTTTACGGTGTGACTGCCGACTACTTGATCGGTCGTACCGAAGAATAAAATATTCCTCACACATTAGGCGAAGCCCTACAATTAGTATTAACCGTTATGAATATTGTCAGATATAAACCGTAAAGCTCAATAATTGAACACATTATACAAAAGAATTTTCTCTTTATTGCCGATTTTATCATAAAAATATATGGAAATTTCTGAATATGTCTGTTATAATATATTTTGATTCTCGGAGTCTTCCGAGTCTTACATTGTCAAATAGCCAAAACAATAAAAACACGGAGGTATTTAAATGGCTTATAAGTATGCATACCTGTTCAGCGAGGGTAACGCAAACATGCGTGAGATCCTCGGCGGTAAAGGTGCTAACCTTGCCGAAATGACAAACATCGGTCTTCCCGTACCTCAGGGCTTCACAATCTCGACAGAAGCTTGTACAAAGTACTACGAAGACGGCAGAAAGATTAATGATGAAATCCAGGCTCAGATCATGGAATACATCATTAAGATGGAAGAAATCACAGGCAAAAAGTTCGGCGATAAGGAAAATCCCCTTCTCGTTTCCGTACGTTCAGGTGCCCGTGCTTCCATGCCCGGTATGATGGACACAATCCTCAACCTCGGTCTTAACGAAGAAGTTGTTGAAGCAATTTCCGCAAAATCCGGCAATCCCCGTTGGGCTTGGGACTGCTACAGAAGATTTATCCAGATGTATTCCGACGTCGTTATGGAAGTCGGTAAGAAATACTTCGAAGAGCTCATCGACAAGATGAAGGAAGAAAAAGGCGTTACTCAGGACGTCGAGCTCACAGCAGAAGATCTCAAGGATCTCGCAGGTCAGTTCAAGGCTGAGTATAAGTCAAAGATCGGCAAGGACTTCCCCGCTGATCCCAAAGAACAGCTTATGGGCGCTATTGAAGCTGTTTTCCGTTCATGGGACAACCCCCGTGCAAACGTTTACCGTCGTGACAACGATATTCCCTATTCATGGGGTACAGCCGTCAACGTACAGATGATGGCTTTCGGTAACATGGGCGACGATTGCGGTACCGGCGTTGCTTTCACAAGAGATCCCGCAACAGGCGAAAAAGGCCTCATGGGTGAATTCCTTGTAAACGCACAGGGCGAAGACGTCGTTGCAGGCGTACGTACTCCCATGCCCATAGCAGAAATGGCTCAGAAGTTCCCCGGCGCATTCGAAGAATTCAACAAGGTTTGCGCAATCCTTGAAGATCACTACAGAGATATGCAGGACATGGAATTCACCATCGAATCCGGCAAGCTCTATATGCTCCAGACAAGAAACGGCAAGAGAACTGCAAAGGCTGCTCTCAAGATCGCTTGTGACCTCGTCGACGAAGGCATGATCGACGAAAAGAAAGCTGTCGCAATGATCGATCCCAGAAACCTCGACACCCTCCTTCATCCTCAGTTCGATGCAAAGGTTCTCAAGGCTTCCACTCCCGCAGGTAAGGGCCTCGGTGCTTCTCCCGGTGCTGCATGCGGTAAGGTTGTTTTCACAGCTGAAGACGCTGTTGAATGGAACGAAAGAGGCGAAAAGGTTGTTCTTGTCCGTCTTGAAACTTCTCCCGAAGACATCACCGGCATGAAGGCTGCTCAGGGTATCCTTACAGTCCGTGGCGGTATGACATCTCACGCAGCCGTTGTTGCTCGCGGTATGGGTACCTGCTGTGTTTCCGGTTGCGGCGACATCATCATGGACGAAGAAAACAAGAAGTTCA
>JAZSPN010000110.1:0-8315 GCA_045537495.1 Acutalibacteraceae bacterium | reverse complement strand
ATCAATACAAGCGGACATTTGACTATCGGCGGTGCAGATACCGTGGAAATAGCAAAGGAGTACGGAACTCCCGTCTATGTACTTGACGAGAATGCCGTAAGAAATAATTGCAGAGCTTTCGTCAGCTCAATGAAGGAGAATTACGGCGAAAACGGTCTTGTGCTTTATGCAAGCAAAGCATTCTGCTGCAAGGAGATGTGCCGTATCTGCAATGAAGAGGGCATGGGACTTGACGTTGTATCGGGCGGTGAGCTTTATACTGCAATCAGTGCAGGCTTCCCGACAGACAGAATATGCTTCCACGGCAACAACAAATCGGTAAAAGAGCTTACCATGGCAGTTGAAAACTCGGTGGGCAGAATAGTTGTTGACAATATCGAAGAGCTTATGCGACTCGATGAAATCTGCATGGAAAAGGGCAAAAAAGCGAATATTCTTCTCAGAATCAAGCCGGGTGTGGAAGCGCATACTCACGAATTTATAAAAACGGGACAGATTGACTCGAAGTTCGGATTCGCAATCCAGACGGGTGAGGCGATTGAAGCCGTAAAGAAAGCAATCTCGACCGAGAACATAACGATAACGGGACTTCACTGCCATATCGGATCGCAGATATTCGATATTGATCCGTTTGTTTTTGCGGCAAAGGTAATGCTTGATTTCATGGCACATGTAAAGAAAGAAACGGGTGTTCAGCTTAAAGAGCTCAATCTCGGCGGCGGCTTCGGAATCAAGTATCTGTCCTCGGAGAATCCTCCTGCATTTACGGCGTATATGAATACCGTGGCGGGAGAAGTCAAGGAATATGCAAGAGAACTCGGTCTTGACAGTCCGTTTATCTTTATTGAGCCGGGCAGATCGATAATCGGTGCGGCAGGTATTACCCTTTATACCGTCGGCAGTGTAAAGACGATACCCGATGTTCGTACATACGTTGCAATTGACGGCGGAATGTTCGATAATCCGAGATATATTCTTTATCAGTCGAGCTATGAGATTTTGTGTGCAAACAAAGCGAACGAAGAGAAAAATATGTGTGTCACGGTGGCGGGCAAATGCTGTGAAAGCGGTGACCTTATCCAGGAAAACGCTATGATTCAGAGCGTTGTTCCGGGCGATATCCTTGCCGTTCTTTCGACGGGTGCGTATAATTTCTCCATGGCTTCGAATTATAACAGAAACGGAAGACCTCCCGTTGTAATGGTAAAAGACGGAAAGACGAGAATCATCGTAAAAGGCGATTCCTACGAAGATCTCATAAGAAACGATATATAATTCAATCTGTACGGCTTGTATTAATTGCAGGCCGTACTTTTTTGTTAAAAAAGTTATATTGCATATTAAAATTTCATTAAAATTATTGAACAAGCGGAAATTTCTGTTATAATTTAACTGGAGAATTATATTCCGGGGAGGATTAAATATGAAATATGCAGTGAGAAAACTTGTGTCTTTAATTCTTATATTAGTGCTTTCCCTCGGTGTATTTCCGTTTGCGGTTTTTGCCGAGAGTGAAACGGTGACGGCAGAAAGTGTAATTTCGGATATCGAGTTCAGAAACTACCGGGCAATTGTCACGTACAAGGTATCTGAGAGTGCCAAGCTTGTTGTTGCGCTCTACGATGACGAAACGGATAAAATGTTTGATGTCGAAGTTTCCGAGGTATACACATCGAAAACAAAAAGTACGGTGGATTTTGATGTGTGCCTTCCGAAAGAATTTGTGGTTAAAGCGTTTTTGCTTGACGGCAACAACAAAGCCCTTTGCGAGGCGTATTCCGAAAGGGTTGAACGCGGACTTTATCAGGACGGAGAATATATCTTTTTCGGCTCATATCCGCAAACAAAAATAACGGATGCGAATCTTCTTGCCGAGCTTAATTCTCTTTCGTTGCAGTGGATATCCTATGGCTACTATATCGGCGAGGGAAGATTCGGTACAATGGTACAGAGCGACTACATGAAATATGCCGATATAGATTATTACGGAGAAAAATACCGTGCAGTCACATTTTCATCGTACAGACCGAATTATACATACGGAACAACGGGCACATATCAGAAGGACACGAAATACTATACCGATGAAGTATACTGGTTCAGATACGATCCGTTGAAGTGGACGGTGCTCAGTGCTGAAGAGGGACTTGCGATGACTTCAAGCATCATTGACTCACAGCCCTTCAACAACACGATTTACAAAAACGGCAGTGAAAACTATAAGGATACCGAATATACCGCGATTTGTAATAATTATGCACAGAGCGATATCCGTGAGTGGCTGAACGATGATTTTTATAACACGGCATTCACAACGACGGAAAAAAGGTTTGTAACGGTTGCAACGCTTGATAACAGCGCGATTGACGGATATTCGAAGTATGACAGCCCCTCAACGGATGACAGGATATTCCTTTTGTCAAACAGTGAAGCTTCTGACACGAAATATTTCGCTGACAACAGTGCAAAGAAACAGGGCGGTACCGACTACGCAAAGTGTCAGGGCCTGATCGGCAATGTAAACACTTCCTATCATTACTGGCGACTTCGTACGGCGGGATCTAATTCGTACAACGCAATCGGTGTCAGCGATAAGGGCGAGTACTATGCTGCCTGTGCTACTTATAATACGTCTATGGGAATTTGTCCCGCGATAAAGCTCGATTTGACAACACGCGTTGATGAGGATCCGAATGACGGTACATCTTCCGATGAACCGACAGAAGAGGAAATCGAGAGCGTAGAATACTCGTTTGATAACTGTGATCCCCGGGAAAAATATGTTCTTTTGAACATCAGTGACTGTGAGGAAAACTATCAGTTCACGGAGAACACTCTTTGCTTCATTGATGAGGTGACCGCCGACGAAAACGGTGTTGTGAAAGGAAGCTTCATACCGAAAGCATATTATGAAGACAGCAAAACATTGATTTTCGGTAACGGAAAACCGTACGGATCTTCGAAAATATCCAAAGCATCGATTGAAGGATTCACGTTGACGATTGATTTTACCGCTGATGAGAATGCGAAGCTTATTGTTGCACTCTATGACAGTAAAACGCATCAGATGCTTGACTGTATGCAGGAATCTGTCGGAATTATCGATTTTAAAAGAATATTTACATTCGACAAAAATTCTTTGCCCGAAGAATTTTCTGTAAAGATTTTTTTACTCGACGAAAATTACCGATTGCTGTGTGATACATACTCTTTGTCGCTAAAACAAGTTTTTTGTGAATTCGATGAAATTATCACGCTCGGCATGTATCCGCAAACCGAGGTGACGGACAGTGAACTGCTGGCGGATTTGAATTCTCTTTCGCTGCAGTGGACGTCCTACGGCTATTTCAGCGGAAGCGGTGGCTACGGTACCATGAAAAGCGGCGACTACATGAAGTATGCCGATGTAACCCGTAACGGAGAAAAGTACCGTGCAGTCACGTTCTCTTCATACAGAACGAATTATACATACGGAGTTTCGGGCACGTTTCAGGTTAACAACGGCTATCTTACCGATAAAGTGTACTGGTTTAAGTATGAGCCGTTAAAATGGCGTATGATTGACAGAGAAAAGGGAATTTTACTGTGTGAAACGATAATCGATTCGCAGCCTTACAGCAATGTGATTTATCAGCGCAACAATGAATACTACAGGGGTACAGCAGATAAAATCTATTGCAACAATTATATGCAAAGTGATATCCGTAAATGGCTGAATAACGATTTTTATAACACAGCGTTCACAGCGTCGGAAAAAAGTGAGATACAGCTTTCATCGCTTAATAACAAGGCTGTTGACGGTTATTCGGAGTATGACAGTGCTTCGACCGAAGACAGACTGTTTATTCTTTCTCTCTCGGACGCTGTGAATTCGGAATATTTTGCAAACGCTTCCGAAAGACTGAAAAAAGGCAGTGACTATGCAAAGTGTCAGGGGCTGTTCGTAAACACCGAAAGCGGAAATTCCGCATGGCGCCTTCGCACGGCGGGAAGCGGTTCCTACGACACAACCTTCGTAAGTGAAACGGGCGGTTGTGATAATTACTGCTATGCCGAAATTACTTACGTCGGCATCTGTCCCGCGTTATCCGTTATGTCGAAAACCCTGGTTATCACCGATACCTCTTTTGAAAATGCGAATGAATCGGATGAGGAGATGGAGTATTCGTTCGAAAACTGTACTCCCGACAAAAAATACATCCTTATGAATGTCCTGAGTTACACGGAAGGTGAGTCCGTCAGCGTAAACGATATTTATTTTATCGATGAAGTAACATCTGACGAAAAAGGTACGGTAAGCGGAAGATTTCTTCCGAAAACTTATTCCAAAAACAGCAAGATTTTGCTTTTCGGTGATTCCGAACATCGGGAGTACAAGGTGCCAAAGCTGATAACTGCCACATGTCAAAACGGCACGGCAACGGTAAGCTTCACTGTTGTGAAAAACGCAAATATCGTGGTAGCCGTCTACGACGTTGCAACAAATAAGATGCTCGAGTGCAAGGTGGAGTCTGTGTCAACGAACGATACCGCAAAAACCTTCACTTTTAATTCGGAGCTTCCCGAGGTCTTTTGGCTAAAAGCATTTTTGCTCGATGAAAATAACAGAGCACTCTGTGATTCGTATTCTACAATAATCGGACAGGGAAATACCGAAAAAGTCGAAGCCGTAAAATTGGGCTCATATCCGCAAGGCGAAGTGAAGGATGAGGCTCTTCTCGAAGAACTTAATTCCTTGCGCTTAGAGTGGATTTCCTACGGCTATTACAGCGGTAACAACAACTTAGGCTCGATGACGCAGAGCGATTACATGAAGTATGCCGATGTAACGTACAACGGAGAAAAATACCGTGCCGTTACGTTTTCTTCGTGCAGACCGTACATAACATTCGCAACGCCAAACGGCAGAAACTCATATCAGACGGGAAACGGCTATTTCACGGGCAGAGTATACTGGTTTAAGTATGAGCCCTTGAAGTGGATTGTAGTCGACAGCGATAAAGGGCTTGTCCTTTGCGAAACAATTATCGATTCTCAGGCTTACAACAACACCATCTATGAAAATATGTCGGAGTTTTACAAAGACTCGGATTATACCGTATTTTGCAACAACTACGCGAACAGCGACATCCGTGAATGGCTGAACAATGATTTTTACAACACGGCATTTACGGCGTCGGATAAAGAATACATTGCACTTGCAAATCTCACGACGACAGCACCTGACGGTTATTCGAAGTATGACAGTGAGCCGACCGAGGATAAAGTATTTCTTCTTTCGGGAAATGAAGTCTTAAAATATACTTATTTTCCCGAGAAGGAGTCGTTAAGAGCGAAGGCCACCGACTACGCGACGTGTCAGGGGCTTGACAGATACGATGGCAGGGCAGCTTGGTATCTTCGATCTGCAGGCAGCAATTCGCGTGCGGTAAATTATGTTAATCATTTCGGCACGCTATACACGACGCAGACTTACCATATCGACTACGGCATTCGTCCTGCAATTTTACTCAATCTGGAAATGGGTGATTTGTGGAGCGCATTAGAGGATAAAGAGCCGATCGGGGAAACGGCGAAAAAGATAGAATATTCATTCAATAACGGCTATCCGAATGAGAAGTATATTCTCATGAATGTCAACGGCTATTCGGGAGAATTTGTACTGTCGGAAGAAAATCTTCAGTACATCGACGAAGTCACGACCGACGAAAACGGCACGGTAAGCGGAAGTCTTATTCCGAAAACATATCGCGAAGACAGTGTAACGGAGATTTTCGGAGATTACAGAACATGCAGAATTGTAATTTCAAATCCTCCGAAAGAAATGGAAATGGGTACTGCCGTAAGACTCGATGTCGAAGTGAAGCACGGCGTCGGCGGTGAAAAGATAATGTTTTCGTCATCGGACGACAGTGTTCTGGTTGTCGATGAAAACGGTAATGTTACGGCAACGGGCAACGGCAAGGCAACGGTTACCGTAACTGTTGCAGATACAGATGTCAAGTCCGAACTTGAAATCACGGTGCTTCCTCCGTACTTTACCGTTACATGGATTATTGACGACAAAGAAACAATTATGAACGTCAGAGAAGGCGGAAAAATCAGCGAGCCTTCGAATCCTACAAAAACGGGATATTCATTCGCGGGCTGGGACAAAGAAATTCCTCCTGCAATGCCCTCGGAGAATCTTACATTTACGGCACTCTGGACGGTTAACAGCTATGAGGTCGTCTGGGTAGTTGACGGTGTCGAAACCAAGGAATCGTATAAGTACGGATCGGTTATCAATGCTCCGGAAACTCCCGCAAGAATCGGTTACACATTCGCGGGCTGGGACAAGGAAATTCCCGCAACAATGCCTTCAAAACCTCTCACTTTTACAGCACTCTGGACGATCAACAGCTACGTCATAACCTGGAGGATTGACCTTGTAGAAATTAAATACACATATCAGTACGGCGAAGAAGTAGCTGTACTTGCCGATCCGAAAAAGGAAGGATACACTTTCATTGGTTGGAATGGCGGAGTGCCCGTTACGATGCCCGCCGAAAATATCATGATTTCCGCGGTGTGGGAGGTAAACAGTTACGACGTTATCTGGGTTGTCGACGGTGAAGAAACGAAGCAGACTTATAGGTTCGGCGAAAAGATCATGCCACCGGAAATTTCTGTCAGGGAGGGATATGCCTTCCTCGGATGGAACGAAACCGTCCCCGATAAAATGCCTGCAAAGAATATGAGGTTTACGGCACTTTTTGGCGAAAACGTACCGACTGCCGTCAGAATTTCAAAAATGCCGTCAAAGACCGAGTACAACTACAAGCTGGACGACATCGATATTTCGGGCATTGAGCTTGAGTTGACATATTCCGACGGAACAAAGAAGATCGTAAAAGATACTTCCGAGATGAAAGTGTTCGACTATTCGAAGGAAAAGCGCGGAGAACAAACGGTCACCGTGGAATATGAGGGCTTAAAAGTGAATTATAAGGTAAACGTAAAATACACCTGGTGGCAGTGGATTATCGTAATTCTTCTCTTCGGCTGGATCTGGTATTAAGTATAAGTTAACCGCAGACGGATTTTTTCGTCTGCGGCATCTTTTTGTCAGAAGTATACATTATTAACTACTCAACACAGATGTTGCACTTTTCAAAACAGCACGGGGGCAGGGGAGAATAGACGGCGGAATAACCGTATCCGTTATATGTTTTAACACATATTGATTCGTTTTCTGTATGTAAAACAATAAAGTCCTTCGGAGAATTTACGATTTCGGCGGAAATAACGGTGCCTTGCGCATAAGAGCAGAATTTAACCTTGCATCTGAAATGCGGTGAAATATCTTTTTTATCGATAATTACGGAAAAAACGGGCGAATAGCGCTTGTGCCGAAGCATTTTCCATCTTCCTTTCTCGGATATAATGCTAAAAGAGAATCAAACTTAACCGAATCGACAGAGAGCGTGTTGTCGGATGCTGAAAGTGAATGTTTATACTGAATCTCATGAATGCAACATTTTTGGTATTTGTAATGATAAAAACACGGAGGACAGTGTTTTTTTATCATGATAGAAACACACGGGGTAGTTGTCACTTTCTATAACTTTGTGCAAGTTGCTGTTAATTCAAGATATGCGTTGTTTAAAATGCTTGACAATATTCCGAGTGAGAATAAATATGTGAATAAATTGTTAATTTTTATAAAAAAGTAAAAAAGTCAGGAAAAAATATCAAAAAGTGGAAGAAAAAGCTTGACAAACGCTTGAAAAATATGTATAATTTCAGACTGTATCATTGTAAACTGGTATGTTATTCGCATAACGCTGAAATGCACTTTTTTATGTGTCTTCAAGGTGTGCGTTTAAATGCCGGAAAACAGCTTGAAACTTACTTTTTTGCAGTTTTGTAACAGGTTTCATAACGATGGACGAATTAAAAGAACGGAGTGATTTTTCGATGAATGTTGTTCCCGTAAAACGCGGCGACAGAACACGTATGAGCTTCGGAAAGATCAATGAGGTTATGGATATGCCTAACCTTATCGAAATCCAGAAGGACTCGTATCAGTGGTTCCTCACCAAGGGGCTCAAGGAAGTTTTCAGAGATATCGCCGATATCACTGATTACACAGGTAACTGGGTACTGAGCTTTATTGATTACAGGATGGATGACAAGCCCAAGTATTCTGTACTTGAGTGCAAGGAGAGGGATGCCACCTACTCTGCTCCCATGAGAGTACGCGCAAGACTTTTCAACAAAGAGTCGGGCGTTGTCAAAGAGAGCGAAGTTTACATGGGCGATTTCCCGATAAT
>JAZSPN010000053.1:0-9422 GCA_045537495.1 Acutalibacteraceae bacterium | reverse complement strand
TGCTTCATTTCAGATGCACAGCAGTTTTGTAAGAGAAGATTTTTGTCACGGCAAGGCAAAAATCGGAAGAAATACGTGGCTGTTTCAAGGATTTTTAACGATGCTGTGGCGGAAATCTTCCTTCCAAAACCATATTTATTCCTGTTTACAAAAGTATATTTTTATGGGAGGAAAAGTAAATGAACATAAAAAAAGAACTCACAAAAGGCAGCAGTGCGATGCTGATTTTGTCGGTGCTTGAAAAAGAAGAGCTTTACGGATACATGATAATAAAGCGTATTGCCGAAAGAAGTGATAATACTTTTATGTTCAAGGAAGGCACGTTATATCCCATTCTACACAATTTTGAAGCCAACGGTTATGTGAAGTCTTATATTACGGAGGTTGAAGGCAGAAAAAGAAAGTATTACAAGATTACAAAAAAAGGACTTAAACAGCTTCGTGATGTTAAGGAAGAATGGAATGTGTATTCACAGGCTGTCAGAAAGGTTATTGATGTTAATCCGTCTTCCGTTTCAGCCTGATATGGGTGAGGATATGAACACACTTGCAGAATTTCCCGTTACGGAGAGGCGGGCCGATACAGCCTATGAAAAGAACAACAAATGAAGTGAGATGTTTATTATATGAAAGATAAAAATTACTTTTTGAGCAAGGCTCAGGAAAACTACCCGAAACTCAGATTTACCGTACTTACTCCCGATGTGACTGAATTTTGTGCATCGAGCGGTGACAGTGTCATTCTCGACTTCGCAAGGCACGTTGTAGGTCATTTTTCGTTCAGCTTTGACAATGTCGGAAGATTTATCGATGCTCCCGTACGGCTGATAATAAGATTCGGTGAAGATATGAGGGAAATTAACGATGACTTGTCCGAGTATAACGGCAATGTTTCTGAAACATGGTTGCAGGAAGAAATAATCTATCTTGACTATCCGCAGAAAACGGATATGCGAAGGAGGTATGCTTGCAGATATATTAAAATCACGGTTGACAAAACTAATGCGCCCATAAGGCTTTTCGATTTCAGATTCACCGCATCAACGAGTGCGGATACATCTGTTCTTATGCCTTCCGATACAAAGGACACATCGCTTGAAAAGATCGATGTCGTTGCAACAAATACCCTGAGAGAATGTATGCAGACCTTCTTCGAAGACGGTCCGAAGCGTGACCGAAGGCTTTGGATAGGCGATCTCCGTCTTGAAGCGCTGACAAACTATTACACCTTCAAAAATCTTGAAATTGTCAAAAGATGCTTATATCTTTTTGCGGCGGGAGAGTGCAATAATCTCGGATTTTTGCCGTCGTACGTTTACGAAACACCTTATTACAATTCGGGTGAAGCGCATATTGCGGATTATGCGCTTTTGTTCGTTGTTACCGTGTGCGATTACTACGAACATACTGCCGACATCGGTGTTGTAAACGACCTTTTGCCGATATGTAAATCACAGCTTGACAGCTTCGAAGCACTACTCGACGAAAACCTGATTGTCACGATGCAGGACGGTTGGTTTTCGTTCATCGACTGGTGTCCGGGACTCGAAAAGCTGACCGCCTTGCAGGGCGTATATCTTTATACTCTTGAGCATTTTTCGGATTTATTGAAAGCCATCGGTGACGGGGATGCCGAAAAGTATTCGTCGATACTTGAAAAGGTACGTTCCGCTTGTAAAAAACATCTCTACGATGAAAATGTGAACGCATTTATAAATGACACCGACAACGGACAGTTCAGCGTTCATTCGCAGGTATGGATGATTCTCGGCGGTGTAACAGGCGGGGAAGAGGCGAAAGAAATACTGCTTCACTGCCTCGATGATGATAAGGCGAAGCAGCCCGTTACACCGTATATGCGACACTATGTTACGGAGGCCATGCTTAAACTCGGAATGAAAGACGGTGCGGTGCAGTATCTGAAAAAATTCTGGGGAGGAATGGTTGATCTCGGTGCAGATACCTTCTTCGAAGCCTATGTGCCCGAAGATCCCGATTTTTCTCCCTACAACGACAGAAAGGCAAACAGTCTTTGCCATGCGTGGAGCTGTACACCGTCATATTTTATACGCAAATATGACTTGTGATAAAGATAGGAGTTCTTTTCATGGTTGAAACATATTATCTGAACGGAGAAACATTGCCGACAATGCCCGTTCCTCATGACTGCATAATTGACAGTATAACCGTTGAAAACGGCTTCATGGTTTTTAACTTTGAAGACGGTATCGGATATCACGATTCGATTAAATACAACAGACCTGATGCAAAATCTCTTGTGATAAAAATTCATCTTGCGGATGAGGATTTCAGTGTTTTTGAATGGCACACGCCCGTAAAGCTTTTTGCAAATAACGGCTATTTCAAGTGTGTGGATAATTCGGCACTAAAAAAGATGACAGGCATTGAGAAAAGGCTTGAGTATCTGAGCCATTATGTCGGATATCGGACGATGATTATCGAGCTGTGTTCCATGTCGATCGTTCGTCTTGAACTGACAACGGATTTTGTTGAGTTTTACTGGGATTGATAGTTAAAAAGGAGAATCCGCATGAATGAAGTTTCACGGCATTATGATATTCTGGCACTGGAAGGGCAGGATCCCGTTCACGATCCGAAGCCTCTCAAAGAGTATATGGATAAGTGGGACGGACAGCTTTTTATCGATAAAATGAAGCTCAATCAGGAGAAATCCGTTCTCGAAATCGGTGTCGGCACGGGCAGAATTGCAGTTAAGGTCGCACCGCACGTTGAGAGCTTCACGGGAATCGACATCTCGGAAAAGACCGTTGAGCTGGCAAAGAAAAACATCGGTGCCGAAAATGCTGAAATTATATGTGGCGATTTCCTTGAACATAAATTTTCGAAAACCTTCGACACGGTATATTCGAGCCTTACCTTTATGCACATCAAAGAGAAGCAAAAGGCGTTCTGCATTGTTTCGGACATATTGAACGCTGACGGATTATTTCTGCTGTCCGTCGATAAAAATCGGGATGAATTTATTGACACGGGAACATCGAGAATCAGAGTCTATCCCGACAGTGCGGAGGAAATAAAGGAATATGCAAAAAATGCAAATCTCAGACTTCTCGAAGAAGCCGAAACGGAATTTGCAATTATATTTGTTTTTGTCTCTCCTTGATTTTCTGTTTCTTGCCTGATATAATCAATCGGGGTGATTCTGATGTGGTTTATACTTGCATTGATGTCCGCCGTATTCGCGGCACTGACATCGATTCTTGCCAAAATAGGTATTGACGGCGTAAACTCAAATCTTGCAACAGCTGTCAGAACGGTGGTTGTGGTTGTCATGGCGTGGGGAATGGTTTTTCTCACCAATGCACAGGGCGGAATTACGGAAATCAGCAAAAAAAGCTGGATATTCCTGATTCTGTCGGGACTGGCAACGGGAGCTTCGTGGATATGCTATTACAAGGCGTTGCAGCTGGGTGAAGCCTCCAAAGTTGTGCCCGTTGACAAGCTGAGCGTCGTGTTTACGCTGATTCTGGCATTTGTATTTCTGCACGAACAGTTCACGGTAAAATCTCTTATCGGATGTTTTCTTATCGGTGCAGGAACGCTGTTGATGGTTTTGTAAGTAAAGAATGACTGACGGCTTGGTTTTTGTCCGATGCCGTCATTTTTATTTTTTGCAGACGGATTTCGTATTGATTTTGGAGTCTTCAACTGATATAATCAATACGGAACAAGTTTCAGGGACGGTGTTTTGAATGCACGGAAAGAAAATGGCGGCACCTATCATAATAACCGTTATTGTGATACTCTACTATGCCGTTTACTTCGGCTTACTGATAACCCTGCTTGACGGGATATGGAGGGTACTGCTCGGAATTGTTCCCGTTATACTGTCGGCGGTTATGATCAAGGTTTTAATTGAAAGAATTAACGAAATAAAGAAAGGTGAAGAAGATGATATTAGTAAATACTGATTACATCAGCGGAAAAGAACTTGAAATGCTGTCACTTGTCAAGGGCAGCACAATTCAGTCGAAGAATATAGGTAAGGACATTACACAGAGCTTTAAAACTCTGGTCGGCGGTGAGCTTAAAGCTTACAACGAAATGATGAATGATGCTCGTGCTCTTGCTACAAAAAGAATGGTTGAAGAGGCTCAGGCACTCGGAGCGGATGCCGTTGTCAATATCCGTTATGCGTCTTCTGCCGTTATGCAGGGAGCAGCCGAGGTTATCGTGTACGGTACTGCCGTAAAATTCGTTAACAAGTAAATTTGAATTCAGGCTGCATTACGGGAAAGGGATATTTATGTTTGCAAAGATTTACGATACGGAGATAAAGGTCGATTATAACGACGCAAACGGTTTCAACAGATACTCATCGGACATCATGGATGAATACCGTCAGAGCATGGAGGAGGGGCTTGATTTAGAGAAAAGCAAGTCGCTTTTCGAGGCGGTTGCGGCGATGGAGAGCGGTGACGTGAAAAACCGCATGAGTGACCTGATTTTTGAAACCGTCATCAATGCGAAAATTCGTTCCGACTATAAATATAATGAGCCGAATGACATTGACGGCATAAAAGCGCTCAGAAAGCCGTTTGAGCTGAAAGGGGAGCTTCCCGACCGAGAAACCATGAGAAAAAAGCTTCTCGGTGCATGGACGGGCAGAGCGTGCGGATGCCTTCTCGGAAAGACGGTGGAGGGCATCCGGAGTGATGAGCTTATACCGTTTCTCAAGGAAACGGGGAACTACCCGATGCACCGCTACATCATGTCGTCGGATATCACGGACGAGGTCTGTTCTCATTATAAATTCAATCTGAAAAACAAGCCCTACGGCGACACGGTTGACGGAATGCCCGTTGACGACGACACGAACTACGTTGTTCTCGCACAGGAGATAGTTGAGCGTTACGGCAGGGATTTCGATTCAAATGACGTGGCGGATGCGTGGCTCAGGTATCAGTCGGTACACGCATATTTCACCGCGGAGAGAATTGCATATATCAATTTCCTTAACTGCATTGCACCGCCTGCATCGGCGATGTATAAGAATGTCTGCCGTGAGTGGATAGGTGCACAGATCAGAGGCGATTACTTCGGCTATATTAATCCCGGAAGCCCCGAGTCGGCGGCTCAGATGGCATATAACGATGCAAGGATTTCCCATGTCAAGAACGGAATCTACGGAGAAATGTTTGCGTCCGCCATGATAGCGACTGCCGCCGTAACCGACAGCATCGACGAGATAATTGAAGGCGGTCTTTCGCAGATTCCGTCAACGTCAAGACTTTACGAGGCGGTTATGAACATTTGTGACGGCTACAAAAACGGAGTCAGCCTTGACGATTGCTTTGCATTCATTCATTCACGCTACGATGAACACACAAGCCACGGCTGGTGTCATACAATTTCCAATGCAATGATAGTGACGGCGGCGCTTCTCTACGGAGAGGGCGATTTCGGCAAGTCTGTCTGCACGGCGGTAGGAATGGCATTCGACACCGACTGCAACGGTGCAACGGTAGGCTCAATTCTCGGAATGAGAGGCGGAATTGACTGCATCGACGACTGCTGGAAAAAACCGATCAACAACAAAATCCATACTTCGATTTTCGGAATTGACACCGTCGATATCGAAAAAGCCGTTGACAAAACTTTTGAACACATGGATTCCTGAAATCGGGGAAGGTGACGGTGATGAAGAAAGAAACAGCACGGACACTCTTCGATGAGGAGCTTGACAAACTGCTGAAATCGGCAGAGGACAGAATCCCCGATGAGGTGCTTCCGGATCTTCCGTTTATGGAATTTGCTGACGATGTCCATGACTGGTATGATTTTGAGCATGAAATATGGGAAATCGGAGAAGATGTCAGACAGCTTACACTCGGACATAACAAAAAATTCACACCTTTGCAGGCTGAAAGAATTTTGCGAATCTGTGAAGATGAAAGGGTGAAGAGGGGAAGACAAAGCTTCGTTTTACTCCTTGGCAAAAAGAGATACAGTGAGTATGCCGACAGAATAGCACCGCTTCTTTCAAGCGATGATGTTGACGGTCAGGTGATCGACACGCTTTACAAAATGGGGGCTTTCGGTTATGCCGATGAAGTCAGGACGTTTTTGAATCATAACAGAACGTGGATCAAAAACTCCGCCAAAAGATATCTTGAAAAAGCGGAGGGTGAAACCTCGTGAATTTGAAGCGTATAAACACTTTTAAGAGCTTATTATTTATATTAATTCCGTTACTGACGGTATTTTCCTGCCTTGCTTTTAAAGTTGCGAAAGGTGAAATCGTTGAAGAGATCGTTTTCGGTATTATAGCCGGAGTCGTTCTCGATATTGTGGTGGGCACGGTGCTTTTCTGCATCAAAAAAATGAAGAAGTGAAAAATGCACTCCGAAAGCAGAAGTTTTCGGGGTGCATATACTTAAAATTCAAAAAACTGAGAGTTTTTGCGCTTTTTTACGACTAATACATGAAAGCTTTCAAAAAAGGAGAGAATCATGGATAAGGGCGAAATCGGTTATCGCCGTTACATAGGCGGTGACGACTCGGGACTTACCGAGATAATAAAGGAGTACAGGGATTCACTGACTCTGTACATAAACGGCTATGTCAGAAATATTTTCGTATCGGAAGAACTCATGGAAGAAACGTTCTTCATTCTGGCAGTGAAAAAACCGAAATTTCACGGAAAAAGCACGTTCAAAACGTGGCTCTTTTCGATAGCGAGGAACGTTGCGGTTGATTACATCAGAAAGAATTCGAAAAGTGCAAAATTTGCGATTGACGAAAACGAAACTCTTTCCGAGGAAACGGATATCGAGAAGGATTTTCTTAAAAACGAGCAGAACATCACCCTTCACCGATGCCTTAAAAAGCTGAAAACGGAGTATTACACGGTGCTTTATCTCACATACTTCGAAGGCTTTTGCAATTCGGAAACTGCACTGATAATGAAAAAAAGCAAGCGTCAGACGGAAAATCTTATCTACCGTGCGAAGAAAGCGCTCAAAGAAGAACTTTTGAAGGAGGGCTTCGAGTATGAAGAGCTGTGATAAAATAGCACAAGAAGTCATAGAGAGAAGAAACAGCTATGTAAAATGCAGAAAAAAGAGAATAAAAAAGACCTTGTATGCACTCTGCTGTACGGTAATAGTGGCTGTCGGTGTATTTACAGCGTATAAACTGTCGGAGGGTGCAGCGGAAATATTTTCTTCACAGAGCGAAACAAATACGGAAGAAATTACGGAAAAGATCACGGAAAAGATCACGGAAAATATTACGGAAAAAGCGACACGTGAAACGGCAATATCCGATCCGACGAGGGCGAGTGAGCCTGATATTGAATGGAGCGGAGGATGGTTTATTCCGGCGTTGCCGACGGACAGAGAGATACGTGCAGTCGGCGAAGAGATAACCGATGACGAGGCGGAAAGCTATTTTTCGGATAACGAGGACATAATAAAATACGCTCTTTCGTCAAGCGGAGTCAAAGGAGAGCTTACGATTTCAAAGAAGGGCTACTGTCACGTCACATATGACGGCACGGAAGGAAAATCCTTTGAAGTCAGACAGAATTTCAGGGATTATATGGTGTTCAGCGGAGAAAGAGTTGTTGCGATAATAACGCTGTATAAAGAGGACGGCAAATTATACGATACTCCGTCATTCGGTGCACCGTGGTTTGATAACCTGACTTCGTATCTGAAAGAACACAAGGGCGAAGAACTCGTTTTCGTCTATGCCTCGTTTTACGAAATGATAATCGCCCCCGACAATTCGTACATAAACCCCATGGGGCACGACGCCACACGCTATATAGGAAACCTCAAAAACCCCTACGAAACCTTCTACCACCCCTCAGCCACCTACACACCGTGAAAAATATTATACCTCAGAACCGTTACATTGAAAAATGATAACGGTTTTTTGCGAAAAACTTTAAGCTCCTTTGTTTCTTATAGTAAGAAGATTTAAGGAGGAGTATCATGAGTTATCCCATGCTTGCCAACTGGGTAAGATTCAGACGGCTCAATGACGGGAGGTACATCATCAGAAATCTGCTTACCGATGACGAGTTCGAAACGGACGAATTCACGGTACATTTTCTCCGTCAGCTTGACGGGGCGAGAGATCCCGATTCTGTTTCCGAGGATCTGACGAAAGAAGAGGTTGATCTGTGTCTTGAGAAACTCATTGATGAAGGACTGGTACGCGATAAAAGATTCCTTGAAAAGTCGTTGCTTAAAAGTTATGTCACATTGTGGAGGCCTGTAATCACCGATAAACTGCGTCTTATATCATTCTGTATCAACGGCCTTCTGTTGATTTCATGGTTGCCGTTGCTGATTTTTTCGCTGCATTATTTTATGAATTTTTCATACGATATATATCCGAAATACATAATTACGGGGACCGTTGCCGGACTTGTAATCGGTGCCGTCATGCACGAATTCGGGCATGTGTTTGCATGTCTTGCCTACGGAGGCAGAGTTTTCGAGGTCGGCGTTATGCACCAATATTTCATGCCGGGTGCGTATGTGCTGATAAACGAGGACAACATTAAACATAGGATGAAAAGAATTCAGGTTAGTGCTGCCGGAACAGAGATGAATTTGCTGCTGACTGCAATATTCTTGCTTTTGTCGGCACGGTTTGAGCTTTTCAGCGGATTTTTTCTCGGTGCCGCCATACAAAATGTATTTCTGGCACTTCTTAATCTCACATTTGTCAACGGTTTTGACGGTATGACGATAATGGGTGAGCTTCTTGGTGTCAATTATCTTGTCGATGGTGCAAAGGTCGTTGTAAAAAATAAATTGAAAAAAAAGAATTTGCGAAAATGCGGAATGTCTGGAAAAGTAACCGTTGCAATGTGCCATATAATCAGATTTGTTCAGATTGCATTCGTTTTAGTGTTGGCATTAAACATCGTGGAGGTGATTTCATGCTTCCTGTAAAAAAGAAAGAGCACGGTGCTCAGTTGGTGACAATTCTTATTCCGACGGCTTTTTCGATATGCTTTATTTTGTTCGGAAATCATCTTTTGCTGATTTCTTGCGTCTTATCACTGTTTCTCGTTATCGGTACGGTACCTCTTTTTAAGAAGAGAGAAAGCCTCTATATGTTTCTTTTTGTGGCAGTTGCAGGTCTGCCGATAAATATAGCATTAGCTTGTCGGCTGTTGTCAAAAGAAATTCTGGGAGGGGATTTATTGATAGGACAAGTTCTGTGGGGCGGATTTCTCTGCTGCGTGTTTTTCAGTGTCGAGGAAATCGCCTTCGGTGTCATCACGAGAATGATATGGAAAAAGCAATATAAAATCAGAATAGACGAAACTGAGCAGTAGTTTACGCACGGTAAAGGGTAAAACTTTTACGGTGTGTTTTTTTAATTTTACTGTTTTTGTTGAAATAAAACTCTTATTG